>JAZNEA010000017.1:0-12814 GCA_045588325.1 Clostridia bacterium | reverse complement strand
CATTGTCTGCATTTGACCAGGTTGATAATGAGTTGATCTCAATGTGTAAGGTGTATAGAATCCCCTGGTTTAAGAGAATTGCGCATGTTTACCTGCCTATATCAGGTGCGTACCTTACTGCAGAGGCAGGGGCTGCACTATCTTTTTCCGTAAAGCTGATGGTGTCGGCAGAGGTGCTTTCCAATACATACCAGAGTCTGGGAGGCATGATTTCTCAATCTAAGGTCTATATGGATATGCCGGAGATGTTAGCGCTCACATTGTTTGCAGTGGCTACTGGTGTAATTATAGAGCTCTTATTCAAGTTTTTGGAGAGGGTTTTGTTCAGATGGAGGGTATATGATTAAATTATCCAACATTTTTAAATCCTATGGCAAAGAAGTGGTGTTTGATAACTTTTCTCTTGACATTCCAGAGGGCTGTTTTACTGCGATTATGGGAGCATCTGGTTCTGGAAAATCCACCCTATTAAATATTTTGGCTGGATTAACACCATACTCCGGTGAAATTACCGGTTTGAGCAACAGGATAGCCTATGTATTCCAACAACATAACCTATTGCCAAATAAGACGCTTCTTGAGAATGTAAGGTTTGTCGCCCAGGACGACATTAATGCAGAGGACATCCTGTCAATTCTTGAACTTATTCCGTATATGAACAAATATCCATCCCAGGTGTCCGGTGGTCAACGACAAAGGGCTGCAATTGCCAGGGCTCTTGGGTATAATGCCCCCTTAATTTTGATGGACGAGCCCTTTTCATCTGTTGACAGGGAACTAAAGTTAAAGCTAATAAGTTCCTTAAAGGTGTACCTCGAGGGAAAGAGTAGCACTTGTATTATAGTGACCCACGACATTGAGGAGGCAAGGTTGTTTGCCCAAAATATTGTTGAATTATCTTGATTTGGAATGAGTCTATTACTCATTCCTTTTCTTTATTTAAATGGAAGTGTATAATATCTTTGTATGCGATTATTGCGATTTTGGAGATTTGTATGAACATAGTAATCATCGGATTAGGTACGATAGGCAGAACAATTCTTAAGAGTTTGGCTGAAGATAACCATACTATTACGATTATTGACGACAAAAATGACAAGGTTCAGAGCCTTATTGAGAAATATGACGTGTACGGCGTTGTAGGTAATGGTGCATGCATGTCTATTCAGCAGGAGGCCCATGTTAAGGATGCAGATCTTGTAATTGCTTTGACTCGCAGTGACGAGCTGAATATTCTTGCATGTCTTACTGCCAAAAAGGTCGGCGCTAAGAACACTATCGCCAGAGTTCGCAATCCAGAATACAGACAACAGATTATTGCTATGAAAGAAGAATTAGGACTCTCTATGATTATTAATCCTGAAAAGGAGACTGCCAGTGAGGTGTTTAATTTAATCAACCTTTCTGCAGTGGCCCAGGTTGAGCATTTTGCAAAGGGCAGAGCTCTGCTGGTAGAGGTTGTGGCTGAGGAGGGGTGCTCTCTTATAGGTGAGAGTTTGATTTCACTTAACAAAAAGCTTAAGTCCAAAGTGCTTATCTGTGCCATTCAGAGAGGCGAGCAGATTTTCATCCCATCAGGTCAATTTGAAATCGAACAGGACGATAGGATCCACTTTACATCCGACGCCAATTCCCTTGGACGTTTCCTATCTGAGACTAGGCTTATTAAGTCCCCATTAAAGAACGTAATGATTGTTGGTTCTGGCAAAATTGCCTATTATCTTGCAGACGAACTCTCTAAAAAGAAATTTAATATTAAACTCCTCGTAGGAAATAAGACAGAGGCAGAACAATTGGCTGAGCAGTTACCCAATGCAACTGTAGTTTTTGGCAACGGAACGCAGCATGACATACTTATCGAAGAGGGAATAGAGGCCATGGATGCCTTTGTTGCATTGACCAGCATCGATGAGGAAAACATGATTGTTTCCATGTTTGCCAACAGGATGAAGGTTAAAAAGACTATTACTAAGATCAAGAATGAAGATCTATATAACATGCTCGATAAGTTGGATATCAAGAACACAGTTTCCCCTAAGGAGGTTGTGGCAGACAGAATTATCAGCTATATCAGAGCTCTCGATAACACTCGTGGTAGTAATGTTCTTACACGATATAGATTGGTAAACAACCAGGTAGAGGCTCTGGAATTTGCTGCCAAAACAAACGAATCATTCTATAATATTCCCCTTAAAGATCTTAAGTTAAAAGAGGATTGTCTCGTTGCATGCATTATTCGCAAAAATGATGTTATCATACCTGATGGTAACTCAGTAATTCGTCATGGAGATAATGTTATCGTCGTTGCAGTCAACAAGCGATTTAACGATCTTGCCGATATTGTCCAATAGGTAGCGATATGAATTTTAGAAAACTTGGCAAAATTCTTGGTAAATTAATGATATCAGAGGGCATTATGATGATGGCACCTCTTATCATTGCATTTGTGTATAACGAAGGAGCACGCCATATTTTAGCTTTTGTTATACCTTCATTGCTCCTGTGCGTATTAGGTCTCCTGATGCAATTACCTAAGATTTATAGAAATACACTTTACCAAAGAGAGGGGTTTGCCCTTGTTGCCTTTGGTTGGATTGTAATGACATTGTTTGGCGCACTTCCTTTTGTCATCAATGGCAACATTCCAAATTATATCGATGCCTGCTTTGAAATAATGTCTGGATTTACTACTACAGGAGCCAGCATTGTAGACGACATTACAGTTTTGTCCCACTCCACGTTGTTATGGAGGAGCTTTTCCCACTGGATTGGCGGTATGGGAATGTTGGTATTTGTTCTTATCTTTATTCCTGAGAGCAATGAGGGATCTTCCATGCATTTGCTCAGAGCTGAGAGCCCCGGGCCACAGGTTGGCAAAATCGCGTCAAAGCTTAAGGTTACTACCAGGATTCTATATTTAATATATCTGGGACTTACCGTATTAGAATTTTTGATTTTGTTATTTGACAAACCCATCCCAGGTTATGAGAATGAAAAGGTATTTTTTAGTATTCTCACTGCATTAGGCAGCGCAGGCACAGGTGGTTTTGGTTTTATTCCAGGTAGTCTTGAATTATTTAATCCCTTTTCACAGTATGTCGTTGCTGTATTTTTACTGTTATTTGGAGTTAACTTCAGCTTATATTATTTGTTGATTTTGGGACAAATTAGAGCAGTCTTTAAGAGTCAAGAACTTAGAACATATGGTTTAATTATTTTAATAGCGTTTTCAATTATTTTTATTAGCCTCTTTTCAATACCTAATGCATATTCAGATGTGTATACAATAGAGGAGACGTTTAGACACACACTATTTCAGGTTGCCACTATTATTACAACTACAGGATACACAACAACTGATTTTAATCTATGGCCTATGCCAGCCATTACTACTTTGTTAATCCTTATGTTATTTGGCGCTATGGCTGGATCTACAGCTGGTGGCATAAAGACGTCTAGACTTTTGATTGCGCTAAAGGGTTCATATATAAATATTCGCCAGTTAATTAACCCAAGATATGTACCAAAATCAAAGTTTGAGGGCAAATCCCTGGAGGAGAAGGTAGTTACAGGCGTATTTGCTTTTATTACAATGTATGTATTTGTATTGTTTTTTGTTACATTGATGTTGTCATTCGATCCCGTTAACGGTCAGTCAGTTGTTATTGTGTCTGATGCTGGGGAATACGTGGTAAATCATGGTTTTTTAAGCAATTTTTCTTCCGCTTTGGCATGTATTTCAAATATCGGCCCAGGACTTGAGGGTGTTGGTGCATACAGTTGTTATTCTGGATTCAGTGCCTTTTCTAAGATACTGCTAACATTAACTATGCTTATTGGCAGACTTGAGATTCTGCCCGTACTGATTCTGTTTAATCCAAAGGCCTGGAAGAAATTTTAGTTATGAACAATCTATCAAAATCATGCTTGCTTGATAAAGAAATAAGGCATATTGGTCGTACCTATTTTGACACAAATACAGGTATATGTTGGCTGGGTCTGTCAGGCTCCGGTGTAGAATTTTACTTGACTGGCGGTCATTGCAATATCGAGCTGATTGCAGATAACATGTATGTATCGGAATTACATAGGGCCAGGTTTGCCCTGTATGTCGATGACAAATTGGTTATTGATGATGTTGTTGATCAGCCTACAAGGGTTTTAACGTTCGATATTTCCAACAGGCCAAGTGTTGTGCGATTAATTAAAATTTCTGAATGTGCACAGTCAACCATGGGCATCTCAAAGATAAATATTGAGTCAGGGCAAAGTGTCAGCCCAACGCCACGCAAAGAGAAACTTATTGAGTTTATAGGTGATTCTATAACCTGTGGATATGGCGTTGATGTAGAGACCCCAGATTCTAAATTTTCTACAAGTACCGAAGATTTTCGCAAGTCATATGCATATTTAACTAGTCGTATTCTGGACTGTGAATACAGCATGGTATGTTATAGCGGATACGGCATAATTTCTGGATACACGGAGACTGATGCACCCCATCCTGATATACTGCCTCCCATTTATGATTGCGTTGGTTGGTCAATGGGCAGCCAAAGTGATTTTTATCTCAGGGATATAGAATGGCATTTCGAACATAAACCTGATTTGATTGTCATTAACCTGGGCACGAACGATTCCACTTTTGTAAAGGATGTTTCTGAGAGAAAATGCGCCTTTATAAGTGGTTATGTCAACTTTTTAAGACAAGTTCGTTCTAAGAATCCTGATTCGCCTATTTTATGCACCATAGGAATAATGGGTGATTCATTATACGAATGCATCCAGATTGCAGTAAAAGAATTCTCAGAACGATATTGTGATGATGGTGTGTTTAGTTTTAAATTTGATGTTCAGCAGCCAGAAGATGGATATGCAATCGGGTGGCACCCCACATATAAAACGTATGTTAAGGCCAGTCGTAAGCTGTCTGACTATATTTTAAATAAATTCAATTGGTAAGGAGACTACTATGATATATACAAGATTTGGAGATAAGATTTTAGTCAGGATTGATAGGGGCGAAGAGATTATAACTAAGCTTTTAGAGGTTGCTAACAGCGAAGGAATACAGCTGGCTTCTGTCACAGCACTTGGTGCTGTAGGATACTTTAAGGTTGGCGTATATAGCGTTAAGGAGCAAAAGTATTATTCCAACGAATATACAGGTGAATACGAGATTACATCGCTTTATGGCACGCTCAGTACTATGCAGGATGCTCCGTATGTGCATTTGCATTTCAGCGCAGCTGATAATACCGGCGCAGTGTATGGCGGTCATCTGAACGAGGCCGTTGTCTGTGCCACATGCGAGATGGTTATAGATATAATTCCCGGCAAAATAGATAGATTTAAGGATTCTGTTACAGGATTAAATCTGTTTAAGTTTTAATGTTTTTGTCGAAACATTGTCCTTGCTTTTTGTGTGTCGCAAATAATATAATGTTGCGGATGTTTCAAAATGACGGATAAAGGACAATATTTATGAAAAGTGGCAGTCGCAGGTTTAGAACATCCCTTTTGGGATTCAACAGGCGAGATGTCACATCATACCTTTCGACAATTTTCGACGAGACAGAACGCATCCTCGAGGACAATGAACGCAGGATTGGACATATTCTTGCAGAGGCCGAGATGCAGGCTCAGCTCAGAGCTCAGGCTATTATTGCAGAGGCAGAGAATAAGGCTCAGGCAATACTTGCAGCTGCCATGGAGAGCAGCGATGCTGTAAGGCACGAGAACATGCTTATTCGCAACCACAATATGGAGTTGTTAGAGGGCGCTGAGAGGGCTTTTGAGCAGCTTAAGGGCGAAATTTATCGCCTACAACAGGATTAAACGGAGCGACACAATGGTAGAATTAGAAAAGTACAAGTCAGACCTGCAACTTTTAATAGCAGACATACAGCTGATGGGTGAGTCCATGGATTTTGATTCCATTAAGGACAAGATTGATGAGCTGGAGCATACCGCTGCTGAGCCCAATTTTTGGGACGATCCCGATAGGGCGCAGTCCATCCTTGCCAAGGTCAAGACCCTTAAGGATAAGCTCAATATTCAGCAGGATATGGAGAATCGATCTGAGGATTTGGAGGTTCTGATTGAGTTGGCAGAGGTAGAGGAGGACCAGTCTGTAGTTGATGAGATTGGCCAAGAACTGGCTGCACTTAGGGATAAGTTCAATGCTGTCAAACTATCCACCCTGCTCACAGGTAAGTACGACGCTAACAATGCAATAATTACTTTTCATGCTGGTGCCGGTGGCACGGAGGCCATGGATTGGACAGGCATGTTGGTTCGTATGTATACCAGATGGGGAGAGAGCCACGGATTTAAGGTTAAGGTTCTGGATTGGCTTGATGGAGAAGATGCCGGTGTAAAGAGTGCATCTCTCATGATTGAGGGAGAGAATGCATATGGTTTCCTCAGATCAGAGAAGGGTATTCATCGACTTGTTCGCATTTCTCCGTTTGATTCTGCAGGACGTCGTCACACATCTTTTGCCGCGCTGGAGGTTATGCCAGAGCTGGACGACAGCATCCATATAGATATTAATCCTGTGGACCTGCAGGTAGATACTTATAGATCCAGCGGATCAGGAGGACAGAAGGTTAATAAAACTGATTCTGCTGTCCGCATCACACATGTTCCTACAGGCATTGTTGTATCCTGCCAGACTGAGAGGTCTCAGGTACAGAATCGCGCTACAGCAATGAAAATGTTGGAGGCCAAGTTGTTTGAGCTCAAGGAGCGTGAGCATAAGGATACTATCGATGAGCTTAAGGGAGTTTCTCTTGAGATCGCTTGGGGTAGCCAGATTCGTAGCTATGTATTCTGCCCATATACCCTTGTTAAGGATCATAGAACCAATTATGAAGAGGGTACTGTAAACACCGTAATGGACGGAAAAATCGATGGGTTTATTAATGCATATTTGTCCGCACAGGCAAACGGAACTCTCATAAAATAATAGTAATTTTACTGTACAAGTTTTACACTTTTTAGGCCCTGGATTTGTTGACAAAGGACATAATATAGTGTATTATTCATTAGCGTTTGAAATGCGGTGGGTGTAGTTCAGTTGGTAGAGCGTCAGATTGTGGCTCTGAATGTCGTGGGTTCGAATCCCATCACTCACCCCATTTTTTTTGCCTTAAAATAGGGGTGTAGCCAAGTGGTAAGGCACCAGACTTTGACTCTGGCATTCGCTGGTCCGAGTCCAGCCACCCCTGCCATATTTGCCCCATTAGCTCAGTTGGCAGAGCACTTGACTTTTAATCAAGGTGTCTGGAGTTCGAATCTCCAATGGAGCACCATTAATCCTGGCTTTTATGCCAGGATTTTTTATATTAAAAAAGAGTGAAGATAATAATCTCCACTCTTTAGTCAAACTATGTTATTTAGAAAGAGGCAAGGCCGGGATACTTGGTAACAAACATCTTGCCATATATGTCAGAGGAATAATATGCTCTGTTTACGTTGTAATTGACCATACAGTCATTTACCTCCCAGACCCACATCTTGCCATACTGATTATAGTATTTTGTGCTATTGTACTGACCACCTAAATAATAGGAATTGATATTGTCGTCCCTGGTAATCTTACTTTGATGATCCATCAAAATATTCATCATCGCAAGAGCCGTCTCAGTCTTAATATTTGTATCTGCATTATCAAGGACAATCTTCACATAGCTATTTACATTTAGCATATATTCTAGAGTAAATTTCTGCTCTGCAAATGCCTGGATAAATCCAATGGCCGTCTTAACTCTGTTGATGTCACGTCCATCAAACCAAGCCAGCTGCTCCTGTGTCACATTATCTGTTGAATAGTAAAAGTTCCTGAATCTAAGGAGATTGACGGCCTGAGTACCATTCAGGTGCTGCATACCTTTGGACAATCCGAGATGCGGAATATCCACAGGAACATTGTAATCAATACCATCTACCGCATCTATAAGCTTGCCAACGGTGTCACCAGTGATAGCAACATAATAATTAATGTCAATATTGGTAAATCCCTTAATGTAATCGCAAAGCTTTGAAATACCATAACTGTAATAGATTTCATTAATCTTACCGTTATTGCCATTGGGCAACTTAACATAAGCATCGCGGGGAATGGACAAAGTAGAAATCCTGCCTGTGTCCTCATTAATATTAACTATAATAATAGAGTCAGTGCACCCCGAGGACCAGTCGCCAACCAAAATCAAGAAATTGTACGAATTTGATGACTGCTGAGCCTTGCCACAAGAGTAAATCTTGTCATACACAAATGTAGTGTTAACATATGTGATGTAAGGATTCTTGTAATAGTTCTCTGGATTGGGTGTAGGCGTTGGAACTGGAGATGTCTGAATATCCCCATTCTCAGGATTACTTGGTGTAGGCGTTGGATCCGGCAACTCCGGAGTAGGTGAAACGTCCTCTGGCTTAACAAAGATGACGTCATCAGTCTTGTCCACAGGAGGTGCAACAGCCACATCGTCTGTATCAGGTTTAGCAGGGGAAATATAACTATTAATCACAAAAAGTCCAGTGCCAGCACCTATAACAAACAGGGATAACATAACAGCAACTAAAATTATAAAAGTCTTCTTCATTTGTTAGAAACACTCTCCTTGTCATTCAGGAACAGCAACATTACTATTTTGTCAGAGGTATAAACCTTGCCGTCGTTGCCACAAATAGTATCGTTGGGGATCCAGAAATAAATCTCTTTATCATAAACAGAACTATATCTGTACTCAGTATCTCCACCTAAATAGAACGAGAACATATTGTTGCTGAAGTCCAAAGAACCATCATATGCCTGAATCGTGTCAGATAGAATGGACATAATCATATCAGCGGAGATGTTAGTATCTGTGTTTTCCATAAAGACGGATAGTATGGAGTTTATGTTCGAGAGATATTTTAATGTAAACTTTTGGACAAAAGTCTGTTTCATAAAATCTATCTGTGTGCGAATTCTGTTCATATCAGAGCCACTATAATACTCCAACTGCTCCTGTGTTGGATGGTACCAATCATTGTAGCCTCTGAATCTGAGTAGCTGCTCGGCCTTAGCTCCATCAAACAGCTGAAATCCAGCCTTGAGATTAATATATAGATTTTGTGTTGGATCCTGGTAATACAAATCTACAGGAAGATTGTAATATACGCCATCCAAATAATCGATAATAGATCTGACAGTCTCAATGGTCAGGACAAAATAGTAGTTAATATCGATTGCCGTAAGTTGCTTAATGGAAGAACATAACTCTTCAATACCATACGCCGCATAAATTGAGTTGATCTTCTCGAGATTGCCTCTTGGGTCTACAACGCATGTGTCTCTGGGAATAGACAGGGTAGAGACGCGGCTGTCATCAGGGCAAAAATTGACTACAATTATTGTGTCAGTGCAACCACTGGCTACATCGGGTACAACAAGCAAAATGTTATATGAATCTGTAACATTAGTAACGTTGTTTTGTCCACCATTAGGATTTGGGTTGTTTAAATCGATATCTAATGAGCTACTACTAAGGATCTGTGAAATGTCGATGCTGGAGTATGTAGGTCCCTTATTCTCATTGAGCATAACAACATTGAGCAGTGTGCCACCGGCGACTGCAAAGATCAAAAAAGCTATTAAAATTGTAGCTACAAAACTG
This sequence comes from Clostridia bacterium, assembly GCA_045588325.1. Taxonomy (GTDB): domain Bacteria; phylum Bacillota; class Clostridia; order RGIG7378; family RGIG7378; genus RGIG7378. The sequence continues at coordinate 3,149 of JAZNEA010000017.1, read as the reverse complement.
ACGTGTTTCATCAAAAAGCACTCCAAATATTTATCGACAAAATATTATACCACAAAGATACGATATTATTCATTAATTTGTTCATCGTCGTCAATTTCTGGAAAATCGACAGAAAAACTGGCCAGAGGATTGCTATTTACTGCAGATCTCAAGGCCTCACTATTAATATGCGTATATATCTCAGTTGTAGAAATACTTTCGTGACCTAGAATCATTTGTAATTCCCTGATATTTACATGTCCATGCTGATACATAAGTGTCGCTGCAGTATGTCTGAGCTTATGAACAGAATACTTGTTTTCATCTAAGCCGGCAGCCTTTAGATACTTTTTAACTATATATTGAATTGTTTTTACACTAATTCTCTGACTCCTGCCACTTAGAAATAAGGCTTCGCGATCCTTTACATTATCATGAGGGCGAACTGCCAGGTAGGAATTAATAGCCTCCAGGCAGGAAGCATTAAGATAAATTGTGCGCTCCTTATTGCCCTTTCCCACGACGTATAAAGTATCCTCACGAATATCTTTGAGATTAATAGACGCAAGCTCTGAAAGTCGCAAGCCACAATTTAAAAACAAAGTCAAAATACAATAATCTCTAACACTAAATTTACAACCAGACTCGGGAACAGAGGAGAGAAGTTTTTTGCTCTCATCTAACTCAAGATATCTTGGTAGTTTTTTAGGAATTTTGGGAGAATCCAACTCAGCTGCAACGTTATTATCTAAAATTTTGGCAGTAAAATAGCAATACTTGAAGAATGACTTGATAGAAGCAGTCTTACGAGCTCGGCCTGCACTTTCCAAATGCCTCTCGCTACGCAAATAGGCCATATATTCGAACAAGTCAAACAAAGTAATCTTGTTTAGTAGCTGCAGATCAAAATTTGACACATCAATATCATCATCCATATTCAGACGATTTTCTCTGGCATAAATGTACCTGAAAAACAGCCTCAGATCGTAAAAGTACTCCTTGACAGTATTTGCTGACTTACCCTTAACAGTATACATATAATGCAAATATGACTCTGCAAAGGATGGGAGCTGTTTGGAAGGGAAAATTTCGGCCATATTACACCTCTGCCTCGGCGGGCTCAGGAGTAATCTCTGGAACAGGCGTAAGCTCTGGTGCAGGGGTTATTTCGGGCTCAGGAGTTATCTCAGGGACTGGCGTAGACTCAGGTGCTGGAGTTACATCTGTATCGGGTGTAGTCTCTGGAACAGGTGTAAATTCCGGTGCAGGTGTTACCTCTGGAGTTGGAGTCTCTGAGGGAGCAGGAGTAGGAGTAATCAGAACACCACCTGCATAATTAATTGAAAACTCAGCCAAATACTCATATCCTTTAATTGCCTGCCACTCAACATCAGATCCTGCATAATTTATCTTAAGGTCAGAGCTGGTCAACTCAAAGGCATTCTCTCCAATTGAAACTAAACCTTTGCCAAGTGAGATGGCCTTAAGCTTAGTACAACTGGAAAAACAGCGTTCGCCAATCGAAATTATCTTATCACCAAAATTGATGTCCGAAAGTTCTGTACATCCAGCGAAGACACTGGCACCCAACTGTTGAATCCCACTAGAGGATACAGTCGTCAATGCAGTACATCCAAAAATGCCGTTATCATTAATCTGTGTGCATTTTGTAGGGAGATCGATGGTCTTAATGTAAGGATTGTTTGCAATGGAATAAGTATCGACAATCAAAAGATCTCTGGACGCATAAAACTTCTCATCTGTTTTGCCATAGGGGTAGAAGAGAAGCTTTGACAGCCACTTGTTATACACAACGCCATCATGTGACATTAAATACGGATTGTCGGCACTTACATCCACCTTAACAAGAGAAACAGGAAGATTCATAGATGCTGAATTAAATATATCGTTAAACCCAGAAGTGCCCAATTTTATACCTATTGTAACATCGGTAAGAGCAGTGCATCCGTCAAAGGTGTAAGGACCAATTGAAGATGTGTTCTTGCCTAAATTTACGGTCTTTAAAGAATAACAATTCTGGAACATCAAAGAACCCAGAGAAGTAACAGAGTCAGGAATTGTTATCTCAACTAAGGAAGAGCAACCATAGAAAGAGCAGTTGCCAATAGTCTTTAGCTTTTCTGATAACTTGACATAGTATAGAGAAGTACAGCCTTGGAATGTGTACTGACGCATTTCCTCAACAGTATCTGGAACTATAACAGTTTTAAGCTCAGTATGATGCTGGAAAACACCCCTTGTAATGATAGTAACTGGCTTGCCAGCAAAATTGTCGGGAATAATCAGATTCTCATCCCTTCCGGAATAATAGCCAATAGAATATCCATAACCATTGTCATAAAGTTTAAATGGATGAACAGTAACCTCTAACTGATCCAAGGTATTGCCCTCACCATCAAGAGCGCTGATAGTAACAACGCCCTGAGCGACGCCAGTCAAAAGACAGGTCTCATCAACGGTTGCGATGGTATCGTCAGAAGAAACAAAAGTAACACCAGGGAATGAAGCAATATCAATAGGTGAATATGTAAGGGTCAGGGCCATATTGACCTGAGTATCGGCAAATACATCCTCATATATCGGTGTAGGAGTGGGCGTGGCAGTTGGATCAACAGATGGGATTGCTGTGGGAGTAGGTGTAGGAACTGCCGTAGGCGCAGGTGTAGGAGTACCTATAGCGATATTAACTGTAGGAGTGGGTGTGCTGTAATCATCACCTGAACTGCTGTGGTTAAGATGGTACGTGGTAACTATAAAAGATCCAACAATTAATATAATAGAAACTATAAAAGTAATACGTTTTTTCAACTGTTTAACCTCAAGATTTATTTACGTAATTATACAAAATTATCACATTTAAAGTAAATACTTTATCCTGAGGTTTTTTTATTATATAATCACCTTTAATACTTTTGAGGTGATTTTTGCGTGGAAGATTTCAAGAACAATTTAGATCATCAAGAGTTCTTAGTTGAGTCAGACAGACTCAATGAAGTTATTAATGTAATTTCCCGAAAGATATATGAACAGGAAAATTTATCTGAATTATTAAGAGACGACAATGTTAAGCTGAACCAACTTATGTGGGATGATACTGCCAAGGCCATTTACGACTTTGACGATGTTGCAGCCATGCCTATTTATTTGTC
>JAZNEA010000016.1:0-8084 GCA_045588325.1 Clostridia bacterium | reverse complement strand
GGATTATGGAATACAAGGTTCTCAACTGTCTCGTTAGGACCAGCCATTGTCACAGTTGCTGTAATTGTCTCGCCATTGTCTGTTACTGTTACCGTAATCTCGTAAACTGTATCGTCGTATGTAAATCCGCCGATTGGGTTCTCCTTAGACTCTGTAACTGTGTACTTGTAGGTATTGCCCTTATGCTGGTCGCCAAACTCGATTACTCCAAAGCTAAAGAATCCGTTTGCACTGTTGCTGGCAACTGTACTCTGTGGCAATGGAGCTCCCTCTGTAACTGCCTGCAGTAAGAACTGGAACTCGTTTGCGTTGAGAGTGCGGTTGTTTGTAGTTGTCTTGCGTCCGGAGATAACTACGTAGTCGGAGGCGGAGGGCACATACTCATTTACGAATACGGGCTCTGTCTCTGCTTCTGGCAATCCGCTAATCTGCATAGTAGCAGAGATTGTTCCATCTCCGTTGTCCTTAACTGTAACCTCGATCTTGTATACAGCATCGGAGTACTGGATGTTGTTAATCTTCTCGCCTGCATTGATCTCTGCCAAGTAGTAGGTGTAGGTTGATCCTGCCATTGTTGCGCGGTTTGCTGCATATGTCAGGGTAATATGTGCCTTACCTGCTGCATCGGTGAGACCGGAGCGAAGGATCTCTTCTGCATCCTCTGTCAATGGGTTAGCATTGTAGAGTGCAAACTGGTATCCGCTCAGAGGATGATCACCAATCATCTCCTTGTTGATATTGATGGTGACGGATGTCTGACCAGATGGTGCATATGTGTTGGTGAACTCTGCGCTCACATTCCACTGTCCTGTAACCGTAGTGTTAATCTCGTTGTTAACTGCGACGATTTCCAACTTACCATCCTTGTCCTGGTCTGCAACAACCACTACAAATCTGCGTTCTGCTGTATCGTATGTCACACCACCCTGCGTTCCGCTCTGCTCAGTAATCCTGTAGTAGTAGCTGCCTGCACGGGTATATGTCTCTGTGGACAGGTCGAACAAAGTCTCCTTGTTCTGATCTTCTGCGTTAATGGTCTTAGTACCAATGACTGTTCCGGCTGTTCTCATAGAGTTCAGTCTCTCCAGTACGAATGTGTAGGACTCTCCTTCCAACCACTCTGTACGGTTGCCTGTGATCTCCTTAGATACTGTAACCAAAACATCTGTGCCACTTGTGCTAACAGGGTTGTATCTGTTAACAACCACTACCTGGTTATTCTCCTCTGCCACAGTGCCTGTCATGATACTGCCGTCCTCGTCAAACTCAAATCCAACGGGTACATTTGTCTCAACTACAGTGAACCTGGTCTCCTCCTGAACGTCACGGATGATAAAGCTCTCGCCTTCTGCCAAGGTGATTGTAAACTTGCCTGTAGCGGGGATGGTGATTCTGCCTGTTGTCGTAGTGAATGTTCCGCTGACTGGAGCGCCGCTTGCTCCTGCAAGGGTTACCTCCATTGTGAACTTGATAGAATCTGGTATGTCTACCACATTGCCATCTGCATCCAAAACTCTCTTAGTAATAACCAGGTCGCCATCGCCCATGACGGTGTTAACAAATTGAACATCGTCCATTCTTGCCTGTACTACTGTACCTGTTGCCAATGTGCCTGTTGCAACGCCATTTACGTGAACTGACTTTACCTTGTAATCAGCATTGTCGGAAATCTCCTCAACCATATACTCTGTGCCTGCGGGAATTCCGGAGATCCACAAGGTCTTGTCTCTGTTGAGCTCGAACTCAAGGATGCCATTTGCAAATGTAACCTCTGTGGGTTCTCCCTCAGGAGTTGCGCCAATATCTGTAATCCATGCGTTGTACGTACCATTGAGATCTGCTGTGATGCGGAACTCGAATGTTCCGTTAGTGCCTGCCTCAAAGAAATCAACAGTCTTGGATACCTTGATTCCTGTAGCGGGAACAACAGACAGTCGTCCGTTATTACCCAGGTTCATGTCAACATATACGATATTGTTGCTCTCAGAAATGTATGGATGGAATACCATCTCTGCAGAATTTGTAAGGTTTGTACCCTTCTGCTCGTCATACATCTGGAGCTCTCGGGCAGGTGTGCCTGCAGGCACTACCCATGCGCCAGTTCTCTGATGATCCAGAGTCTCAAAGTCATCCTGCCAGCCATTGTCCTTGGCAACCTTAATGGATGTAGCGGACATCTTCTCATAGAAGAACTGAGGTACTGACTGTCCCTGCTGGAAAATGTATCTGCGGTGATAGTACTCACCATTTTCGTTCAGGGTCTCGTTTTCCCCAACCATCACATAAAGGTCTCCAGACTTCTTATATACTGCAGAATCGAATGTGAAGTAGAATCTCTCATTCTCCAAATTAGGAGTGAACTCTGCAATTGTTGTAAGATGCTGGTCGTGTGACGGAGCAGAAATATCAAAATAGTTGTTCCAGAAGATTCTTGTGTGACCATCTTCTGCAATGTGCTGGCTGTCTGTAATAGATGTAATGTTGAACTCGTTAAGATCGGATCTGAGACCTGTCTCGTAGATCAATCTGATGGGAGCAACATTCTCCTTGTCCTCTACAGAGAGACTAACATTGGTTGCTGTATCTACGTTATCGCCATCGAGTCTTACCAGATAGGTAATAATGGGAACCAGGGATGCTGGAATCTTCCATGTAACAGTCTGTACTCCTGTGGCAATATCTGTGCGAACCTGAACTGACATATACATCATATCGCTGTTCTTGATGCTGCCGGTTGTCTCGCCCAGGAATCCATAGGATTTAATCTTGTAAACAGCTCCCTCAGGTGCTTTCTCCTGAGAGTTGTCATCCCAGAATGCCAGGAATGCGCCATCTGCCTTGGCGTACCAACCAATGTAGTTGGACCAGTCTGTGGCAGAATTGTACTTAAGTTGTCCTGCTGCAAATGCCTTTGCAACCAGTGCCTGTGCCTCCGCTGTTTCGCTGATGCCCAGTCTCGTCTTAACAGCTCTGATGAACTCGTCGCCCAGGGCTGTTGGTCTGTTTACGGTACCAAGACCATCCTCTGATGTGTCTGCAATCTTGGATGCCATCTTGTGACCATCAAAAAGCACATCTCCCAAAAGGATACCGGCGATGTTCTTTACCTCCATGTACTGTCCCAGAATGTCTGTGAACTCTACATATCCGGAGAAGTCTGGATTACCGCCCTCAAGGTGTGTGGGGAAGTAACGAGACTGGAGAAGAATCTCCTCTACTATATCCTCAAATACTGCTGTCAATCCGTCTTCTGCACCTGCGGAGAAGTACTCGTCTACATAAGACTTGTCGGTGACATAGGAGTTTTTGGAAATGGCCACTTCAGAATCATTGCCATTCCCGTTCTTAACGCTAACCATCATTGTGGTATTGCCTGTCAAGCTGTTGTATGCGTCCCACAGTTCGTCTGTACTTGTGGACCTGTCGGGATTGAGCACGCTGGTGGCGATATCATTGCCGGAAACATTAAATCCTAGCGTGTAGAATAATGACTTAACATTTTCTCCCTTATAGTGGTTTTCTATTCTGTTGATAACATAGGAAGCGGTTAACTGCACCAGGAATCCTTGTCCTGCTGTCATTCTTTCCTCCTGACCATTTCCTACGTTGGAGCCGTTAGCTGTTGTTGTGGTGCTGGGTCTGCCAGGTCTGCCTCCTGTTGTAGTTGTATACTTTGAGTTCACTACATCATCATAGTAGCTGGTACCTGTTGTGGGTGCGCCGTCAGACATGAGCACCAGGATTGGCATACGATCCTCTCCTGCCTGCCAGTTGTTCCCTTCAATAACAGTGTCCATCTCCTCGAACATGCGCATAGCCTCCCAGAGACCTGCCTGAATATATGTGCCGCCACTAACATTCTTGCTGTTATTCAGCCTTGGATCCTCTGGCCTTCCCTCTATGCGAACCTCGTCGCTGACGTAAACGGATATACCGTTAATCTTCAGGTACTCCTCGTCTGCAGTAGTATATCTGCCAATGGGCAACAATCTCGTTACACTTTCATTATAGGTTGATGTTCCTACATTGTTGGATGCTGAATACAATACAACACCAACTCGGTTGTTGTTGTTTGCTTTCAGCAATGTGTCGATGGCATTATTTGCCGCATCTATCAAATCATCTGCATCGCCGGACATGGAGCCGGAAACATCCAGAACCAGAACGGTATCTGTAGGCAATGTGGAATATCCCACTATTTCCTTTCCCGCTGCAATTGTGGACAGTACTGTCAAGAAATTCTTCTCGTCGTCCAACATAGCGACCCCAGTTCCAGCAAAGGGATCTGCACTGGTCAAAACAGTCTTGTCTGTCCAAACACCTCCTGCGTTCTCTGTGCTCAGGAACTCCAGGTTAAAATATTTGGTCCAGCCGTTCATTGTATTAGCATCTACAACCCTTTCATAAGGAGTGATATCTGCTGCATATGCCAAATTAGTAAAGATTGGCAAACTGGTAAGTATCAGTGCCATACAAAGAACTAAACTAGTTACCTTGTTGAAAATCTTTTTTCTCATAAGCTCCTCCTTTGAGTTTGTGGGACTAGCCCCTCTCTGTTTCATTTTTATTCTGCCTGACGGCTAAGGGCGAATAATATGTCGTCTATCGTCTGCTTTGCTATGGGGTCAAAATCAATTTGTGATACAAAATCTATCGCCGCATTGATCTTCTCCATAGGCACACTATATATCATAAAGGAGGTCTCTAGGAACCTTCGCACCTTGCGGTCCATTGTAAAGTACATGTCGCAGGGAACACTTAGGAATCCCCTCATAATACCGCCTGTGGCTATTTCCAATTCGTAAAAATCCTTGGTCTCCAAATGCGGTAAATGCTCCTTAAACATGAGCTCCAATTTGCCCGTTATAGTGTGCTGGATAATCTCCGTGGTCTTGGGCAATGAGTATGCTGCTGCATACAATCCTCTGACCAATTCGCTACTCTCAGCCATGTGTAGCTGCAGGGTGGTCTCCGTGGCGTAGAACAATATGCCGTCATGAGGCTTGTCCTTAAGTATTTGCTCTGTCTTGCGGAACTGTTCTTTAATAACATACTTGATTATGTCCGACAGAATCTCATCCTTGCTCTTAAGCTCGTAGTAGATTGCTGACTCGGGCACCTTGGAAAGTCTGGATATATCCTTAACCGTGGTGCTATTAAATCCCTTCTCTAAAAACAGGACAGCTGCCGCATGAGTTACTTTATCCCGTATTATTTCAACCTCATGGGGCGATCTAATCTTAGCCATGTCTCCCTCCCGTATGTCTATTATCTTTAAACCAACTCTCATCTCAGCTTTAGAGTTACTTTAACTTAACTTCAAGATAACAGGAATTTGTGTATTTGTAAACAGGTTTTTGTCGGAATTTGTGTATTTTTTGTGACTTTTTCACATACAAAAAGAAGACGCTGGTACATCCAGCGCCTCCTTGGCTTATTTAGGGTCCTTTTGTCCTATTATTCCACTAATTGCTTTCCATCAGAGAAGGCCTGTCCCACCACCTGGCCCAAATTCCAATAGCCATGGGAAACACTGTCATAACAAATCGGATCCAGCTTTTTGGTGTCCACATTGCCATTCTGATCCAGGATAGACTCATCTGCCGAAATGTTAACAATTTCTCCAATGCAGATGCCGTCCTCATTGAACTTTATGAGCCTGCACTCCACTGTCATGGGTAGCTCGTCGATGATAGGAGCATCCACATGCTGACTCCTGGTGGCATGGAATCCTGCCCTGGCAAACTTGTCATTAACCTTGTTGCCTGACACTATCCCCACATAGTCACATGGCACCACCGTGTTGGCTGTGGCAAAACTAACTGTAAAGGCCCCTGTCCTATGGATGTTCTTGGTTGTCTTATGCCCCTGAGACAAACAAAGAATGACCTGGTTTGTATCATACATTCCTCCCCATGCGGCATTCATGGCGTTGGGCGTACCATCTTCGTTATATGTTCCTACGATAAAAACTGGCATGGGGTACAGCCAGCTCTTTACTCCAAAATCCTTACGCATATTATTCCTCCAGCGTTTTTCTATCATTATACCACGGTGACGAACCATCACAAATGCCTGCAGCTATGCGCCCTTTTATCCACCTGTCCTGCTGGTGGGTTTTTCTGCCCCATTTATTGGACTTCGCTCTTGATACACTTGTCCCATCAGACATCTATGGAGGTTCTTATGGCAACATTTTCTAATATTCACGATTTCGCGTGCAGGTATGTCCAGCTCTTCCGCGATCCTCTCACCCAGGATTGCCAGCTGGAAGTACCCTTGGGCCGGGAGTGCAATTCCCTGGGCTTTACTCTTAACGACGGTCACTCTCTACAGGAGACATATCCCGGAATATACTCCGATCAGGCCCTCATGATCAGGGTTGTTTCCAAAATCACCAACGTACAGCTGCTGGGTTCCGCCATATATCTCCAATGGCGCAACGTAACCCACTGGGCAGAGTGCTCCCTGCTAGACCATCGTTACCGCTCCTGGTTCATCATAGCGCTGGAGCGACTAAAGCTCCTGACGGAACCTGTGGGCGACGAGGCCGGCACCTTTACAGGCAAACCCTGCAAACTACAGCTGGTATCTGACAACTCCTGCTACGACTCCACGACAGCCCCCAGCGCGGAAACCGAACAGCATCTGACCATTACCGCCGACGGCAATGTGTGGTTCTCTGGTTTTGCCCACGTGCCGACGCAGGGCAATTTGCGACTGTTGCGCAAGGCCGCATTTTCCATAGGCTCCGGCCCCGCTGGCCAAATACTAAATGCTGTGGCAGACTACTTCTCCCAGGGCATCACGTCCAAGACCCTTAGGGACACTGGCTTTTGGAACATGGCCCTTACCAACTGTCAGGGCATCACCTACTTTTATGACGGAAACCTGTGTCACGACCTGGTGCGGGGAAACCGCAGTCTGTCATCACTGGCACGCCAGCACCTGAACATCGATGGCTTGTTTATGTTTGATGGCGGCGACATCTAAAACGCCCTATACTTACAGTTAATTTTGTACTATAATTTGCTCTGTGAGTTCGAAACCATCCTCACGTTAAACAAAACTAAGGAGTCTTTTTATGTACAAGCCAAACAAAACATTATACCTATGCCAGGCTGCCCTGATTGCGGCCCTGTATGTGGCACTTACCTTTTTGGCAAAGGCGCTGGGCCTGGACAGCAATGTTATACAGATTCGTTTTTCTGAGGCGCTGTGTCTACTACCCATCTTCACCTCCGCCGCCATTCCTGGAGTGACCTTGGGCTGTTTCCTGGCCAACCTGTTGGGGTCAGCAGTTTTTCTGGACATCATTGGTGGTCCCATTGCCACGCTAATCGGTGCCTTGGGCACATATTGGCTCCGCAGGAACAAGTGGCTGGCTGCATTGCCTCCGGTGCTGTCCAATGCATTGATAGTGCCCTTCATTCTGGCCTTTGGATACGGCGTAACTGAGGCAATCCCTTTCATGATGCTTACTGTCGGCATCGGCGAGGTCATCTCCATATATGGTCTGGGCATGCTGCTCGCAACGGTCGCGGACAGGCCTTTACGAAGATTGTCAAGGTAGTCTTCCCGCGCACGCAAAACGTCGCCTGCAAGTTGCAAGCGACGTTGATTTTTACCTATTTAGTTTTGGGCCAACCAGTCCAATTACTTCAGAACTGAAATCGCATCTCCGATGGTCTTTTCTAAAGCCTCACGTCCGTACTTGTCCACCTCGGCCTTATTCTTTTCGCCGTGGGTCAAGCATCCGGCACCGCCGATACATCCACCGATGCAAGCCATACCTTCGATAAAGTTGCCGTCGGGAATTCCCTTGTTCAGCTTGAGCAATGCCATACGACATGCCTCTATGCCATCACAGACAACGGGCTTAATCTCAAAGTCGATGTTCTGCTCCTTCATAGCCTGTGCAGCAGCATCAGTAAGTCCTCCGCTCCTGGCAAAGATGCGACCGAAATAGGAAGCATTATCCAGAACGCCCTCCTCAAGGGATGCAATATCCAGATCGCGGCTATCAAAGAGAGCCTGTAACTCCTCAAATGTAAGGACGGAGTCAACATACTGCTTGACCTTCT
>JAZNEA010000015.1:0-28637 GCA_045588325.1 Clostridia bacterium | reverse complement strand
CTTTTTTACAACAAGCTTACAGGCATTGACTTTAAATTCTTTAGTGTATCTAGTTTTCATATATTGCCCCCTACAGTAAAGTACCATTCACTTAACGAAGCCCTACTTCGCATTGACCATTGGAACATAGCGACCAGAACTCTTCACTTTTCACTTTTCACTTGCCAACTTTCTTAACTCTTCACTCTTATCTTTTATCTCTTAACTAAACACCCTGGGTTCTTAGGGCTGCGCCCTAAGCCGTGCCTCCGGCGCTTGCGGGAGTAGCCGGCGACTTTTGGTTACTTTGGGTCGGTCCAAAGTAACAGTTTTCTTCACTTTCCAAAGCAAACCAAGTGCCAGCGTCCACCAAAATAAACCGCATGTGTAACAGAGCACTGTTTTACTGCAGCTCTGCCCCTGAACAGCTTAACAGGCAGTTCCTCAATAACTGTCCAAAAGCTGTGCAGCAGCACTGAGTGAGATACCACAGCCACGTTGACGTCCGGGGCATCCACACCATTATACTCAGAATACTCATCGGCTATATAGTCCAGAAAATCCTTGGTTCTGGCCATCAGCTCCTCATAGGTTTCACCATTACCCAATGGCACATAGTTCTCAGGGTGGACCCACAGGGCATCTGCCAATTCCGGCATTGTCTCCTTAACAGTAGGCATATGCGCACCATCCAGGTCACCAAAGTCCATCTCAGCCAACCTATCGTCCACGATAACCTCATACCTGTCTCCAAATGCAATCCTAGCAGTTTCCTGAGCTCTAAACATGGGACTGGCAAAGATTTTGTCAAACTCCAGGCCCTCCATCTTATCATGGAGCTCCCTGGCTAGCTGGTAACCCCTCTCAGTAATGGGAGAATCTCCTCTGCCCTGCATCCTCTTGGCCACATTCCATTCTGTCTCTGTGTGGCGCATTATGTATAGATGAATCATAGTCTGGACAGAACCTCCAGGATCAGTCTGTATGTTCTGGCAAAGGAGTTGGCATCCATAGTCTCATCAGGGGTATGTACGTTGGTGAGCCAAGGACCCATGGCAACAGGATCAAGGCCGGGCAACTTTTCGCAGAAAAGTCCACACTCAAGGCCAGCATGTATAGCCTCCGCACGCATCTTTGAACCATACAAATCCTCATATGCACTGCAAAGCACATCCCTGAGCTCGGAGTTAGGGTTATAAGCCCATCCGGGATACTGCTCCCTGAATGTTACCTGCATACCCACAAGCCCTGCAAACTGGGCAAGTATGTTCTTTGAATTCTCAAGCTGTGACAGGACGGAACTGCGCAGGGAGCATGTGCATTTGACCCCCTCAGCATCACCATTTACCACTCCCAGATTAGAGGATGTAATAACAAAATCGCCAAGGCCAGGATTTCGCATAGAGGGGCCATTTGGCACCATATACATAAACTGAATCAACCCGACAGCAGCCTGCTGTCTGATGGCATTCTTGCAGGTCTCAGCGCCAACCTCTGCGCTGACAGTTACGCCTCCATCTACCTGATCCAGTTCCTCTCTGATCTCCTGTCCAACCTGCTCCACTACAGCTACCAGTCGGTTTGCGCAGCTGGAACACGGGGCAATAACCTGTGCCACACATTCTCTTGTAATGGCATTGTCCTTGGATCCACCATGTACAGCGATCAGGCTAAGGGCAGGCACCGCATCAAATGCAGCCCTAAGGCATCTGCCCATAAGCTTATTAGCATTACCTCTTTCCAAATGTATATCTGCTCCGGAATGGCCACCTTTAAGTCCTGCCACCGCAATGGTAACCAAAACGCCGGAAACCTGTCCGCCATTTACATCGTCACGGAACTCCACATCTGCTCTGACACCGCCAGCACAGCTTACGGTCAGCACGCCCTCCTCCTCGGAGTCCAGGTTTATCATCCTTCGCGCGCTGATTAAAGAGCAGTCCACAGTCTTGGCGCCTGTCAAACCAGTCTCCTCCTGCACAGTAAACACACACTCCAAAGGGGGATGAACGGCAGTTGCATCATCCAAAACTGCCAACATAATAGCAACAGCAGCCCCATTATCTGCTCCGAGAGTAGTTCCATCTGCTGAAATAATACCCTTTTCGTCAATCTGGATAATCGGGCCTGTCGTATTCCAATCGTGATCATATCCGGGGGCTGTCTCGTTTACCATGTCCAGGTGGCCCTGCAGCATAACTGGCTCACAGCCCTCCTTGCCGGCAGTGGCAGGCTTCTTGACAATTACATTGTGATATTGGTCCGTATATGCCTCCAGGCCTCTTGCCCTGGCAAAATCCAATATATACTGAGCGCAGGCCGCCTCGTTGGACGAACCACGCGGAATAGCTGTAATCTCCTCGAAATAGTTGAATAACTTAGCTGGCTCATAGCCGTTAATGACGTACTTCATATATTCCTCCATAAAAACAAGCGGAACCCTTAGATTCCGCCTGTAATGTTACCATTATTTGTGTCCAATGTACAGAAAGCAGAGCTTAGTACATTTAGTTCCGCTGTTACCAGAGCCCCCGCTGATCCCAGAGTTCCTGCAGGTCCAGGTACAACTGTTTAAGTTCCTCTGTGCAATGAATCCAGATAGTATCATTGGTGTATTCCTCCATCAATGAGTCGAATCCCGATATAGTTACAGAGACAACTATATTATCCTGGGAAATATCTGCCTTTTGCAGGTTTGTGTTCAGCAGGAGATTTGCAGCATACTCGATTGTCTCAATATCCTCTGGGGCGTATGTCTTTGACTCATTGTAATACTTATCGTTATAGTAGTACTCTTCCTCATAATTGTCATAGTACATTGTTTCCAGGCACGTTATTTCCTTACCGGATATCTCACACCAGGTAATATTGAGGCTCTTATTCTTATCAGTTGTGCCATCCACAAAGCCCCTTAGCATCTTTTCTATGTCCGCCTTATCCTTTTCGTATGACATATCCATAAACTTCTGTGTAGTCTTTGGGACATACATGTCCAGATTATAGGTATTGCCAAATGCCTCTGTATTCAAATATCCCTGAATATTCATATATTCAAATGTATCGTTCCTATAACTCCCAAAATACTCAATTCTCTCCTCATCCGTCATGCTTTCTAACTCATTTAAGAATACAGGGAGTAATGAATCCATCAGCTCATCTGAATCAAACAAGTAGACTCCCATGCTCTTTATTTCGTCTGCAGAAGGATAAGCAGATTTAGCCTCTTGGTAAGCGGTATCCGCCAGAAGGTATTTTCTATATTCCTCCCTTTGTGCGGAAATGTTAATCTGTCTCGTGACGGTTCTGCCATTTTCCAGCACGAATTCCACAATAAGGTTTGCATACCCATTATATGCTCCATCCTTAATTGACTTAACATCTCTCCTGAGAACCTTAATCGTTACGTCAATAAGATCGCTGTTAGTCAGCAGTGCTCTCTCCTGTAACAGCTCGTTATAGGTAGGCGTATTTGAATAAATATCGCTGAACATACCCGTGGATCCTGATATATGGATGCCCTTTACCTGGTCCTTTTCGGGGATGTTATTCATGCTGGAAACAGCCAGAGTCCTGGTACCAATAGAAACTCCAACACAGGCAACGAACAACAGCACAAAGGAAGGCAGCGCCCTGAACGCCCTCTTAAAGTTCTTAATTGTCACCATCTCATATACCATGTAGATGATAAAATCCAATACGGCCAACGTCACAATCAGTGAGAATGTACCGTAGTCCCAATTGTTTCTATCAACAATTGTATTTGTGGCCAGCAGCGCCAGAGGTGTGGCCAAGGCAATAGCATATACCCTGTGAAGCTTCTTGCTGGGAGCGGCCTTGTCGGCCGTCTCACTGCGCCTGTGGACAAATGCCCAGAGTCCCAATGCTGCATATACAACACTTAATGCAATGGAGTATAGAATACCAGGCCAGAAGGTCATTATATCATCTCCCATCTCCAGCAATCCAATGGGTGCAAAGGCCAAATTGTACCTGAAGCTAAAGAACATACCCGTTTCAGATATTACCAAGACCGGTGCTACACTTTCCATAAAAGTAGCGAGAATAAACAGAATACACCTGGGGAAATAGAGAATGAGCAAAGTTGCAACTGCGTTAGACAACTTAGTTCCCGTAATGGACATGGCCAATGCGACACCGCCCGTAATTACCATGGAGGCTGCGGTGCTAAACAAAACGATGTAGAAATAAGACATCATATTGATTGGCAACTGCCAGATCAGCCTGCCGAGCAGTGATACGATGCATGTGGACAGAATGCCGCCAAATGTCATTGTAACAACTGCCACAATTCTCGAAATGTACAGAGACTGCCTGGTGTTTGGCAGGCTATGGTAAAAGTCGCTATCGCTCCTGCTATTTAAAAAGCCAAAGGACATAATCGTAAATACCAAGGGGGCGATGTACATAAATCCCCAAAGTCCAGGGGCGAACTCCAGGATAGAAGGCAGCGTATTCCTATATCCACCATTAATTGCGATGATAAAGTCCGTCGTTGCAGTAATAACACAGATAATTCCTGTGATGATCCATGCCGGCAATCTGAGTTGCCTCATGGTCTCTATATATAATCTTGAACTAAAATACTTGTTCTTCATGAGTTACCTCCTTAAGTCAGCACTTCGTCGAAGGAGTAGCCCAGGGCCTCCATGTCGTATACAAACACCTCTTCCAATGATAGGGGCAATATCTCAAACAGCACTGGATTCATGGCATCAAAGAGGGCCTTAGTTGCATCCCTATCACCCTTGATGATGATATTGGCTACACTGCCTCTCTGAGTGTAATTCAGCATGTCGATATTGGTGAACCTGGACTTGTCGTAAGGTTCTGCAAATGCCACCTGAACCTTAAAGAGGGATGTCTTAAGATTCTGAATGTCACTCTCAAACACAATACCTCCCTTGTGGAGCAATGCCAGCTGATCGCAGGTGTCCTCCAGTTCTCTCAGTGAGTGGCTGGTAATAATGGCAGTGGCGCCCCTATCCTCCACCTGTGCGTAAATCAGCCTCTTAACCAGATTGCGCATAACCGGGTCTAATCCGTCAAAGGTCTCATCTAGGAAGATATACTTAGTATTGCATGCGAGGGCCAGAATTGTGGCTGCCTGACGCCTCATGCCCTTAGAGAACGTATTAATATTTGCCTTAGGATTCAGGCCAAAAGCCTTGGTGTACTCGTTGAACTTATCCATATCAAAGCTAGAGAAGTTGGCCTCATACAGCTTTGCCATGCGCTCCATATTTGACTGGGGCAAAAAGAACAGCTCATCCGGCACAAAGGCAATGTCATCCTTTAGCTCAGTGTTCTCATAAATCGGCTGGCCGTCGTACTCAATGGTACCAGCGTCTGCCTTGTAAATACCTGTTAATAAGCGAAGCAATGTGGACTTACCTGCTCCGTTTGAACCCACCATGCCATACACAGATCCGTCTGGAATTGTGCAGTTAAGGTGGGATAAAGCCTCAAATTTATCAAATGTCTTGACTACATCTGTACATTTAATCATGTGACACACCATCCTTTCTTCTGGTCTGATTGTTATATGCTCTGACAACCACGTCCATTACCGTGTCCTTGTCTATTCCTGCCATTGCCAACTCGCCTACAAGGACTTCCAGCTGATTAAGTCCCTGTCTGCGACTATTTTGAATAGCAGTCTCAGCATCCTCGCTGACGAACCTGCCATTGCCGGGAGAGCTAAAGCATATGCCTCGCCGATCCAACTCTGCGTATGCCTTTTGCAAGGTGTTGGGATTAACCGAAATCTCCATGGACAACTGTCTGACAGATGGCAATGGGTCCCCAGGCTTAAGTACGCCCTGTAGGATCATCTTCTCCACCTGGTCAATCATCTGCTCGTAAATAGGTTGTCGAGACAACTTATCTAGAATGAACACGAATTCACCTCCTCATGTCTTATAGGTGTACTATATCAGATAGTACACCTATAGTCAAGAAAAACCTACGACAAATTTTATGCCGTAGGTTATGCCCTGTAGTCTATTTCTTAGCGTTCTTTTGTTTAAACGTTGCTCTGCTGGCTGCATCCCAAATATCATCATCCACCAATGCCTGCCAATCTGTGACAAGTGCCGTAATATGCTTGCGGAAACCAACGGACTTCTCCTGCTTTCGTATATAGCCATTTGACAACAGCTTGTCCATGGCCATGCGCACAGTTTCCTCGGGAACGCCATACTGTTCCACCACCTGACCAGTCACCCTCATATACGTGGGATAGAGCTTTTTGCCATTGTCTGCCTCGTAGGACATAATAGCCTCAAGAATCATGTGATAATACGGCCTGATCAAATCCTCCTCTGTGGGGATCTCCACGTACCAGTCTGCCGCATCCCGTAGCTGTTTGCTAAAACAATCTCTGACTGCATATACACCAACCTGCTTTTTGCAGCAGTTGCGCATAAAGGCACAAACGGAAGTAAAATGTCCATCTCCTGTGAAAATAATAACTGTGTCAAAGGAGGATGTCGTAAATGCCTTTTGATAAATATAGTCCAGCATTATAAAATCTGTAAAATCCTTCTTGTAATGTCCGGACGCGTTCTTGGTCTCTACAATCTTGCTGGTAAATAGCCTGATCCTCTGTATCTCGGCCTCCATGTCATACTTTGTAAAATCGCCGAAAAATACTATCTCCTCTATGTCCACGCGCTTATGCAGATCGTCTACCCAACTCTTGATATTAGGTTGCTGGTTGTATTTGGTCCGCATGGAAATGTACCAGTGCTCGTAGTCAACAAATACAACAGCTCTAGGGCGTCTCTTTCTAAATAATCCCATCATCTACCTCCTTTCCTAAAAAATTGATGCGTTTGCAATAGAAACGCAAGCGCACCACATAAAAATTATACCATCTTATGCCTGTTTCATCAACAAAGAGGCAACGACGCTATTTACCTAACAGCTTACGGAGAAACCACACCGCGACACCCTTGGGCGCCACATCGTATAGCTTCAGCAAAACACCTGGGCGAATTGTGTAGCTGGGGCGAGGGTGTTTATTCATGGCAATGCTGTACAGTCTGGATGCCAGATGTGACGGATCACCAGGCTTGCCACCCATGAGCTCCATTATGCGCTGGAACCGTGGTGCTACGTCTGCGAACAGAACCGTCTTCCCCCTGACCCGATCCATTGACTTGTACGACTCGTTCACCATGTCCGTAGCAAAGGCGCCGGGCTTAACCTTGATCACCCGTATGCCAAGGAGGGCCATCTCTGCCCGCAGCGAATCAGTGTACGACCCCAATGCTGTCTTGGTCATGGTGTACAAACCGTTAAATGGCAGGGCACTTTGGCCGTCCAATTCCGAGGTTACCACAACTATGCGGCTACCCTGTCTCAATAGCGGCAAGAAAATCCTGTTAACTCGCCAGGCCCCCAGCAGGTTAATGTCCAGCATGCGCATCATATCATCAGGTGCCAGTTCAGAATATGCATCCATTATGTATATTCCCGCCATGTTTATGATTATATCCAGGTTCTGACACATCTCCTGCACAGCAACCATGGCCTGATGGACAGAATCCTCACTGCTTATATTGGTCTTAATATATGTCACATTGGTCAATTCAAAGGGTGGCTCAGCAATATCCAGCACAAAAACTCTGTGTCCCTGCTCTGCAAACGCTCTGGTTGTGGGCGCACCCAATCCTCCGGATCCACCTGTTATCAATACATTAGCCATAGGTCCCCTCCCTTTTGTTTTAGTTTAACACACATTTTCCAATTGGCACATATTATGAGAATTTGTGTATAATAGGCACATGATTAAGATTAACACCAA
The DNA here is from genome assembly GCA_045588325.1 of Clostridia bacterium. GTDB lineage: Bacteria > Bacillota > Clostridia > RGIG7378 > RGIG7378 > RGIG7378. The sequence goes on along the minus strand of JAZNEA010000015.1, from coordinate 20,830 downwards.
CTATTTTGATACGGTAACATCCACCAACGACCTGCTTAAGGAGGCCGCTGTTGCTGGTGCGTCCAGTGGCACTCTGTACGTTGCCAGTGCTCAGACCAAGGGGCGAGGCCGCATGGGGCGCAGTTTTTATTCTCCTAAGGACACAGGACTATACATGTCACTGTTGCTCAGATCGGATGACATACACTACGACATGAACTTGCTTACAGCGCAAATCGCTGTTTGTACTGCATCCGCTATCGACAGGAGATTCGGTGTTGATACTGGCATCAAATGGGTCAACGACATATTTTTGGATGGTCACAAGGTTGCCGGCATTCTCTGCGAGGGCACGTTCTGTGGCACTCAGCATTGTGTGGTCATCGGCATTGGCATTAATCTGAACACACAGGACTGGCCCCAGGATATTGCACACTCAGCAGGCGCTTTGGGTACGATACAACTCTCCCGGGATGACAGGATTGCCTTTGCCCAGGAGATATGTGACCAGATTATCACTTTCCTCCATTCCCCATGCCCAGAATGGATTGGTCAATACAACGATCGCTCCATACTGACTGGCAAAACCGTGGAGGTATACAGGATTGCAGATGGAGACGAGCATTACCCTGCCAGAGTCGTGGGGATAGACGATCATGCACACCTCATTGTGGTAGACGAAAACATGGTGGAAATTCACCTGAACTCTGGCGAGGTGCGCGTAAAAACATAAAAATAGTATATCCATATCTATCTTGCTGTGGTATATTGATAAAAAACATAGGAGGTGTCACTTTGGACGTTGGCGATTGTAGTCGATTAAGCTACTACCACTACATATTTTATATTGATGTGCCAAGGGGACACGCCGATTTATCTGCCTGATGCAGGCTGTCCTTTTTGCACACAGACAGAGAGGACTTTCACGTGGACAAGACCATTTTTTCTAACCTTAAGCAGCTGCTTGAGGACAATCACTTTAACACCCTCCGTTCACACCTTGTGGAGCTAAACGAGGTAGATATTGCCGAGTTTGTATCAGACCTGAATAACGATCAGGTTTTGTTGGTGTTCCGCATTTTGCCCAAGGATTTGGCTGCAGAGGTATTCTCTTATCTTGATACAGATCAGCAGCAACACATTGTTATATCCATCACCGACAGAGAGCTCACATCCCTGGTAGATGAGTTGTATATCGACGACGCAGTTGACTTTTTGGAGGAGGTTCCTGCCAACATCGTTCACAGAGTTTTGGCGGTTACTGATAGTGAAACCAGACAGACTATCAACAAATTTCTCAAGTACCAGGAGAATTCCGCTGGCAGCATTATGACCTGCGAGATGTTGGAGCTCAAGGCCAGTTACACTGTCGAGGAGGCCATTGCACATATCCGCAGGACTGGTATTGACAAGGAGACTGTATACACCTGCTACTGCATAGATAGCCAAAGGCACCTGGTTGGCACGGTTGGACTGCGTGACATGGTATTCGCATCTAGTACTGACTCCATCGCTGACATCATGGAGGACGGAGAGGCCATCGTATCCGTCAAGACATCCGACGACCAGGAGTACGTTGCAGACCTGGCCAGAAAATACGACCTCTTGTCTATTCCCGTTGTAGATAGTGAAAACAGACTCGTTGGCATTGTAACCATCGACGATATCGTGGATATCATCGAAGAAGAGAACACAGAGGACTTCGAAAAGATGGCTCTGTTGGCCCCTTCGGAGGATACGTACCTTAAGACGCCTGTTATAACCCTGGCCAAGAACCGTATTGTGTGGCTCATGATCCTTATGGTTTCTGCCACATTCACCGGTCTTATTATCGAGGGTTTTGAGGCTAAGCTGGCCCTCATCTCCGGTCTGACCGCCAGCATCCCCATGCTGATGGACACGGGCGGTAATTCTGGCAATCAGGTTAGCACTCTGATTATCCGTGGCTTGGCCCTGGGCGAGATCAGCCTCCGTGACTACCTTAAGGTACTGTGGAAGGAGCTGCGAGTGGCCCTCATCTGTGGTACATCACTGGCAATTGTTAACTTTATCAGAATGTGGATCATGGGATATATTTCCGGCACTCATGCAGAGCCACAGCAGTATATGATCTACGTAGTTGTGTGCCTCTCCATGTTCTTTGCAGTAATGGTTGCCAAGCTAATTGGCTGTTCTCTTCCAATGTTCGCCAAGAAGCTCAAGCTGGATCCCGCATTGATGGCAGGACCTATGATCACCACCATTGTAGATGGCCTGGCCCTGTTGATATACTTCGGTCTGGCATCTGCCCTGCTCACTTTCTGACACAACCCATTGCATTATTAAAGGCTGAGACTCAATCCAAGTCCCAGCCTTATTTGTTTCACTGCCACTATCTATTTTCGCCTACGCACAACCACTCTGACTCCATTGGCACCGCAATCCACCTTTTTGCTGCCCAGTTTTGACCACCATTTAAATGTCATAGGCCACAACACGCCAGCAACTACTATCACGGCGAAGTACCTGACCGCATCGGCAGCTCCGTGCCCGTTAAACAGCGTATTAAGTGGTGCCTTAAGCACTGCTCTGGTCAACAACACGAGCCCTGTGCCAATTCCGCACTTGAGCAATTGGGCCCACCACACTGCCTTGACCGGAAAGTGTGTATATCTGCTATCCACAAAATATGTAAGCACCACAGCAAAGCCCATTCCCAGGAACATCCATGCATTCTTAGATGCCTCTGCCAGGTTCTCTGCATCCACATCTGCGGGGAACTTGTACAGGCTGATATAGAGTGCAAAGGCTATGGATCCAGCCATCACCAGTGCCATAAGAATCCACATACCCTTTTTGTTAATCCTGTCCTTTTTGAATACGGGATATAGGGCAAAAACCATAACCGCAGAAATGAGTATAGCAACAAAAACATCCTTAAATGTGTGAACTCCCAGGTACATTCTGGAAATTGCAGTCAGGACAATCAGGGCAATACTGGCTATTCTGAGCCACTTTTTGTCAAAAGCCATGGCGATACCCCCCATGAGAGAGGCCACACTCTGTGTGTGTCCACTAGGGAATGAGTATCCGGATGCGCTGGGTTTAGCAGCTGCCACAGGTTCAAAGGTGGGGTCCATCACCCAGGGTCTCGGAACTCTGAACGCAATCTTCATAAACTGGTTGCAGAGCATGCCCAGGAATGTGAGCATCATAACGTAATAGCCCTTGGTCTTGTTGACACACCACAGGATAATCAGCGCCACCACGATCAACACATACTCGTTGACTGCGACGGCGAGAAACATAAAGATGGCATCCAGAACAGGGTTCCTGATACCCTCAAACAATCTCAAAATCTCCATACTTCCTCCTATTTGAGTAGTTTCATCAGCCAGGACTTGGAGACCTTCATGGCTCCCTTAGGGCAAAACTCCTGGCAGCAAAAGCATTTGATGCACTTTTCTCTGTCTATAACCGGCAACTTCTGCTCCATGACAATGGCATTGGCCGGGCAAATCTCCATACATTTCTTGCAACCTACGCACTCCTGACGGTTTACCTTAGGCTGAGCCCTGAGTACCTTGGCTCCCACCTTTTCGAAAGCTCTGCCCAGAACACCTCCGCCAAAAGTGTCAGAAAACAGCAAACTGCTGTGGGTTTTCAAGGTTTCAAAGTCGCTCACAACAAAGTCTGCCACTGGATTTGTGGTCTCTATATCGTCAACAGATTCTGCCAACAAGCCCCTCCTGTAAGCGGCCTGCAGCGTGGGCACTGCCTCTCTGTCCAGTCCAATCACATGGGCACAGACATAATCCAGGGCATGCATGTCGCAGGAGGCCAAAATCGCCCCTATGGCCTTGGGCTTTCCTGCAGTTGGCCCATTCCCCTCCATGCCGACAACCGCGTCCACGATGGATAATACTGGCTTGAAATATGTATCAAGATCAAGGATCATGTCGGAAAACTGATTTATATCCGGGAATCTGTAGTGGTACTGCGGCTTAGTTATGCCGGGGATAACTCCGAACATATTCTTGGCAGCACAGGACATGCCCATCATGCCGTGGGATTTTAGCTTGGCAAAGTTGATTATCACATCGCATTTGTCCAACCAGGATGTGTACTGGAATCCCTTCAGCACTACGGCGTCCGGGTACGACGCCTCTGCAACGCCATAGTCCCTGTTGACCTCTGCTCCTATGTCTTCCAATGCCGTCATGCCGCATTGGCTATATATATGACTCATTGTGGCATCGTTATAGAGTCCTCCTGGGCTGTCTCCCAGTACAACTCTGGCTCCCCTGTCCCTTAGCATCGACACAAGATGTGATACTAATTGGGGATGGGTCGTAGTGGCTTTCTCCGGGCGGGCAGCAGCAACCAGATTTAACTTAACACCAACTGTCATACCAGGCTTGATGGCGTCTGCCAGTCCTGTAGCCTCTAAAACATTGGCCATGGCACGGCCTGTCTCCTCCTGGCCATAACCCATGCACCTCTCAATGGCAACTAATGACATATACTACCTACCTCACCTGAATTTGTTCTAATACGTTGCCGATTTTCTCATGAATGACCAGGTCTGCTCTCCTGTCCATAGGAGTTGCGTCCCTGTTGATCAGGATCATGTTTTGGCCTCCAAAATAGTTAACAAGGCCTGCTGCCGGGTACACCGTAAGTGATGTTCCGGCAATTATCAACGTATCTGCATTGGCAATAGCCGTAATGGCGCCATCCAGAACCTGCTGATCCAGGGACTCGCCATACAGCACCACATCTGGCTTGATAATACCTCCGCAGGGACACATGGGGATGACATCTGCCTGCTCCAGGCACTCTATCCCGTGACTACGACGGCACTTTGTACAGGTGTATTTTCTGGTAGTGCCGTGTAGTTCGTACACAGTTTTGCTGCCGGCCATATAATGCAAGTTGTCAATATTCTGAGTGACTACTGCAGAGAGTTTGCCTGCCTCCTCAAGCTGTGCCAACCTGATGTGGGCAATGTTGGGCTTTACGTGGGGGATGATTAGCTTATCCCTATAGAATCTGTAGAATTCTGCTGGATTCTGCCAGAAGAAGTCCCGACTGAGAATCACCTCTGGGGGGAACTTATACTGCTGATTGTACAGGCCATCTGTACTGCGAAAATCAGGTATGCCACTCTCTGTAGACACACCTGCTCCACCAAAGAAGACAATCCTTCTGGAATTGTCGATCATATCCTGAATCCTTGTAACCTGTCCCCTGTCCATGTGAACTATCTCTTTAGCTCCTTAACCCTGTCCTTGTAGTCTGGCAGAACCTTGGCTATCTCTCCATAAAATTCTGGGCCGTGATTCTTGTGCCTGATGTGCGCCAGTTCGTGAACCACCACATAGTCTATGGCATCAGGCGAATACTCCAGGAGCCTGTACGAAAAACAAAGTCCATTTTTGCTGCTGCAGCTGCCAAAGCGCTTCTCTGCACCGGTGATCCTGATGGATGTGGGCCTTAGCCCCATAATCGCAGAATAATAGTTGACCCTATCTGTAATAACTGAGCGTGCCCTATCGTACTGAGCCCTCTTGTCCTTCAGTGGCATGGGTGGGTGGATCTTCTCTCGCTCCAACACCTTGTCTATATGCCTCTTGGCCCAATCTGTGTGCTTATCCACAAAATCCTGAATGGCTGCCTGACTCATTCTGTGCGGCGCCCTGACCAAAACCTTGCCTCCGGCCACAATCTCCATACTGACAGTGCGCCTGGATGACCTGATAACCTGATATTCCATTAGTAGCTGTAGTTATAGTTATAGATATCCCATACGTCCTCGTAGAGAACGACGAAATCCTTGTCTCCCTCAGATCCGAACAGAGTTACATCGTAGTCGATGTCGTTCTCTCCGTTCTTGACGTAACCTATGGTGTAATATGCACCACTGGCTGTGACATAACAATCATGGGCCTTGTCCGTGAGCTTATAGGATGTGACTCCATCCTGTGTGAAGTACAGTGTGCCCTGCAGCTTGTCCTCATCGTATCCCACCATGTACATGGCGCCATTTTGAGGTGTGACCATAAAATTGCCGCAATTCTCAATGAGAGAGCGAATGCCTCCGTTGCTATAGCACTTCAGCACATTGGCTACTGTCAAAAAGAATGCCTTCTCTCCATCAGGAGTGACGCTGACAGATGCAACACCATTCTCGATCATGGTTGCAGCCTTAAAGGAGCCTGTAGACCTGTAGAGCACGTTGTCCACAATGTAGCAAAGCACATCTCCCTTGTCGCTGAGGGATGCTGCAGTAACTCCGGATGCAATAGATCTGACCTTGTCAAAGCTCTCCATATATTTAATGGCGGTCTCTCCATCTATAATGAGACAACCCTCAAAGGTCTTAACGCCATTGACAAACACATGATATGACTTAGAAGTGGTCACATTGTATGCAACTGGTGTGGAATCGGGCAACAGGAGTCGAGCCTTGTCGTCGCCGATCTGAACGGGATCCCCACCCTTGTCCACAACATATGTCTTGCCAGACTTATCATAGTAAATCATCTGGTTATGTGTAATATTCGTCTGCACAATGCCCTCTGACAGCACATCATAACTATTCTGTGACTGACCATCTCTGTTGTAGCACCAAAGTCTCTCAGATGCATCCAGACAATAAATGACAGAGCCGTCCTTGTTAATACTCAGAGGGTACATGCCCACTGCCACAGTAGTAGACTTGCGGGATGATGTATCGTACAACTTCATAACATCCTGCCCATTAACAGTCTCCATATAGAGCAACAGTTTGCCGTTGGGCGAAATAGCAAAGTTCACCAGGCTACCTGAGTCAGATACGTCCCTGACGGATACGCCGTTAAATAGCTGAACCTTGCCCTCGTTGGACGCCCATGCAATAGTGCTGCCGTCGTCGCTCAGAACAAAGTTGGCCAAATTATCAGATATGGCTGCCTTGCCCTTAATATCAAACTTGTACAGTGTGCCGTTGGAGGAGTTGTATGCTGCGATGGCATCTCCTGTAAGACAAACGTCATATAACTTGATAAAGTCTGCTACGTAACTCTCGTCGTCCCATCTGACCTCATTGTTATACATCATAATGGTCTCGTCTCTGGCCCTGTCGTACAGCAGGGTGATAGTGTTGTTTCTCTTGATGTAATTTGACTGATTAGACAGAACTATGCTGGTGACAATTGTAGCCACCAAAAGTACAGCTACGATTATATATACAAACACCGGAATCTTGCGCAATTTATCTCTAAGCATTTTTGTTACCTCCGCTCGTTTATTTATAAGTTAGAACACAACTCCTTGTCAAGGAAAGTACCGCTGTCAGCGCAATAAATTTACAATACGACAGATTCAGACAACAAGCACCACAAAACCTCCTGTATATTTTATGGACAGGAGGTTTATATGAAAGATTGTTCTTGCATTAATTGTCTTTATAGTCGCACAATTCCCGTAACCACAGACCTGCTGTGCAAATACGCCGGCGTGGTCTCCTACGACTTTGGCTGCAGGCGATATGTGGTCTCCCCATATGGGGACAAGCAGCTTAAGTACTGCCGCTGTGATACATGTTCCTACTTTAGCCCCAAGGGAGGAGGCAACCAAGGCGAATGCAGGCTGTTCGGCCTCAGGAACATCGATGGCTACCAGCACAAGGGCTGTGGAAAATATCGGTCCAGATACTTAGAGAATAATACATATGAGGCCTGAGCTGCCCTCGTTAATAATGGTTTCCAGCGTCTCCTGCAACTTTTCCCTGGAATTGGCAGGCAGGTTAATCATCTTGCCGCTAAATCCCTCCTGTACCAGTTCATACAAGGACTTCCCAAAGATATTAGACTGCCACAGAGCCTCCGAATCGCTCTCGTACTTGCTAAGTAATGTGCTCACCAGTTCTTCGGACTGTTTCTCGGTGCCAACCAGAGGCGCAATTTCTGCCTCCACATCACACCTTATCATATGTATGGACGGGGCAGTTGCACGGATATTCACGCCGTACTTGCCATTTTGCTTGATAAGTCTGGGTTCCTCTAGCCTCATTTCCGCAGCAATGGGCTCTACTATACCGTATCCCTGGGTCTTTGCCTGATATAGTGCACTCTCTATCCTGTCATACTCCTGCTTAACGCGAGCCAGATCCTGCAATGTGTCAAAGAGCTGACTGTCGTCCGAGATGCTAAAGCCTGTCACCTCTCTTATGCAATCGTACAGCGCGTGGGAATAAGGCTCCAATGTTATGGTCACAGTGCCGTCCCCGGGCTCTACCTTGTCGATGGACACTCTCTCAACCCCCTGAAAACCTCTGATATACTCTGCAACCTCGCCAATGTCGGCAAATCTCTCTGCCCTGCCAAATCCCTGAACAATGCTCTCATATATGCTGGCCTTAAGCTGGTGCTGGCTATGTAGCCTGTTAATCCATAGAGGGAAATTTACCTTTACCTCCCTGATTGGGAACTGATACAGCAACTGCTCCATCATGGCATCGATGTCCCCTGCCTCCATTGCGGCACAGTTACAAGGCACTACAACTACGCGATACCTGCTCTCGATGCTCTTTTTGATCCTGCTGGCCTCCAAACTGCCTGGGTTGTCAGTGTTCAACACTACGACAAAGGGCTTTCCAGTGGCCAACATCTCGTTAATAGCCCTCTCCTCAGCTTCCAGATAACTCTCTCTGGGAAACTCTGTGACGGAACCGTCAGTGGTAATCACAACGCCTATTGTGGAATGTTCTGCAATGACCTTTTGGGTACCTAGCTCTGCAGCCAATTCAAAGGGGATTTTCTCCGATGACCAGGGAGTGGATATCATCCTGGGTTGATCCCCCTCCTGTGTGCCCAGGGCCCCACTTACCATGTATCCAACACAGTCTACCATGCGAACACGCAGATCCATATTCTCACCTATGGTGATCTGAACAGCCTCGTTGGGGATAAATTTGGGCTCTGCAGTCATCACTGTCCTGCCTGCAGCACTCTGGGGCAATTCGTCCTGAGCCCTCTGACTCACCCAGGGATCCCTTATGTTGGGAATAACCATGAGTTCCATAAAACGTTTGATAAATGTAGATTTTCCGGTCCTCACCGGCCCTACTACGCCGATGTAAATGTCGCCGCCTGTGCGCTCTGCCAATTTGCTGTATATGTTTTCTGTCGCCGATTTAGCCATTGTCTAACTCCACTATTTCTGCCTGTGAAATAGTATTAGGACAAACAAAAAAATATGACAGCTACCATTGGCAACTGTCATAAATATTATATGCATAATCTGAAAATCAGTCTGAGAAGAGTGCTCCCTCGTTGATGGACTTTTCTTCCTGGACCACAACATACTTCTCCATGGCACTCCATGCAGTAAAGTTCATGAGGTAGCTGGCGAAGGCAGGTCCCATAAATATCATAAAGAGAACTACAAATACGTCGTTAATACAGCAGACGCCATATGCCAGCACAAATATAACTGCCAATGTCAGCAGGTTCGGGAAGAATCTCAACATAGACAAGGAGAATGAGTTGCGGATAATGGATGTCAGCTTAAAGTCAAAGGTGACGATCTGTGGATAAATGTACATATTCATCATAAGGTATACGACAAATACTATGGCCAACACAACTCCACCCATGCTGGACAGCATGTCTGGCAATCCCTTATAGGAGAAGTAGAACCAGAAGCAGACGGAAAATACTACGCAGGCAAACAAGTTGATAAATGTCATGGCCAGAGTCTGCTTCCAATTGCGCTTAAACGCATCCCAAAAGTCGCTCCACACAAAGATGTGAACATCTCTCGCCGCGTTGCGCGTGTTGTAACACATGCCAGAGTATGCGCAGCCAAAGGTAAGCAATGGCAACATCACCGACAGAACAGCCAGATATCTGAAAGCACTGGTAATAGCGATGGACTGATCCAACTTTGCCTTCTCCTCTGGGGTCATGTTGGCAGTGGTCTCATTGTACCAATCGCCAGTCATATCGATACTGGTGTAATATGTGAAGACCTCGTTGATATCTGCGTCTGCTGCTGTTGACACAAGGCTGGGCAATACAAAGCCTGTCATAAAAGCGAGCACAACACCTGCTACTAAAATATAAATGAGATTGGAGAGCAGGATCTTAGAGTAACTGCGTCCAAAATACTGGAAAATACGTATGTACCAAGGTGCCTTGGGCTCATTCTGCTTAACGCCCTTGCCCTCCTTAGTAAAATCAAAAAGACCAAAAATACCAGCCATTTCTCCGTGTGCCCTGTGGCACCCCTTTCGATTAATGCGCAAAATTATGCCGTATTATTCTATCACAGTAGCTGTGAATTTTCCATCAAGAAAGTTCTGTCTACGAAATATGTTTGATTCCTATCATATTTTGTGAAATCAGGCTGGCCTGTCCAAAAAACTTAAAATTTGTTGTTGACAATCTGCTTCCCTTTGCTATAATAGCAATGCGTTACGGACATTCGTCCTCTGACACATGCGATTGTGGTGGAATTGGCAGACACGTGCGTTTAAGGGGCGCATGGGAGACCGTGCGGGTTCAAGTCCCGCCGATCGCACCAACAGCAGTCGAGATATCTCGGCTGCTGTTTTTTTATTACCATTTTGGAGGCAACAGATGCTGGGAGTGATTATTAATACTGTGGCTGTTCTCCTCGGAGGTATCGGAGGCGTCATTTTTCGTAAGAACATCTCTGAAAAGATATCCTCCGCTGCCCTCAAGAGTGTGGGCCTGGCAGTGCTGATTATCGGCACACTGGGTGCCATCAATGCAGGCAACACCCTATCTCAGGCCTTTGCCAACGATAAGGGACAGGGCTCCATTATCCTTGTTTTGTCCTTGTTCCTAGGCACTGTTATAGGTACATTACTGGATCTGGATGACAAGATTAACCGCCTGGACGCCAAACTCAATCAGGTATTTAAGGCCAAGGCTCAGGGAGACAACATTCCTGCAGCGTTTTTCTCAGCCTCTCTCCTGTTTTGCGTTGGAGCCATGAGCATACTGGGCTCCATCTCAGCTGGCCTCTATGGTGACAATAACATCCTGATAGTCAAGGCTATCATAGACTTTGTAGCCGCCCTTGTGCTGGCCTCCTCCATGGGCGTTGGAGTGGCATTGGCAGGACTGTCGGTGTTGATTTATCAAGGTGGCATCGCCCTGCTTTCCCAGTTTATTGCTCCGTTTGTTACTACAGAGATGATCTATTCCCTCTCTTTTGTGGGCAACACCCTGATTATGGCGCTGGCTCTCAACATGCTGGGCATTACTAAATTTAAACTGGCCAACATGTTGCCTGGCGTATTCCTGCCTATATTGTTCTGTCTGATTATTTCCTGGGTACCAGTTTTTCAGTGAGGGAGTTATGAACGGATTAGATTTATCACATAGATTTATAAAGGAGCATGTCCTTCCCGGTCACACCTGCATAGATGCTACGGCAGGCCGTGGCAAGGATACCCTCATGCTGTGCCAGCTTGTAGGCCATAGTGGCCGCGTCATCGCCATGGATATCCAGGAGGATGCATTGTGCCAGACAAGACAACTACTGGAGGAACATGGCTGGGATCACATTGCAGAGCTTCATCTGGATAGCCACAGTAATATGGCCGCCTATGCAGAACCCGGTACTGTGGACTGTATTGTATTCAATTTTGGCTGGCTCCCCGGCGGAGACCACAACATTTTTACACGCAAGGAGACCAGCATTGTGGCCATCCAGCAGGGATTGGATTTATTGAGGCCCGGCGGCATCATGAGCCTTACTGTATACTACGGTCGCAACAACGGCTACGAGGAGCGAGATGCCATCTTAGAGTTCCTTCGCTCAGTCGACGACACCAAATACACCATTATGGTGGTGGACTTCCCCAACCGCAAGAAGGACCCTCCATTCCCTGTTTTTATTATCAAGGACTAAATCAGCTGCACCGTTTGACCTTTATTCGGTGCAGTTTTATAATATTTTCATACGTACTAAGGAGGACTTTATCATGAAACATAAGATGAATATCGCCGGACTTGACAGAGAGTTGCCACTTTGCAGAGTTACAGATGACCTATACATCGGAGCATTTGTCATTTTTGGAGATGCTGAGCTCACAACTGCCTGTGCTACTGAGCTGCTAAAGAGGGTTCCCCAGTATGACTACCTGATTACAGCTGAGGCCAAGGGCATTCCGCTGGCCCACGAGATGGCCCGCATCAATGGCGATGCCAAGTATTTTGTAGCACGCAAGGCACCTAAGCTGTACATGAGCAATATTTTTGAGGTGGATGTCACCTCCATCACCACAGATTTCAAGCAAAAGCTGTACCTGGACGGCGCAGACGCTGAGCTGATAAAGGGCAAGCGCATCCTGTTGGTTGACGACGTTATTTCCACAGGCGAATCACTGAGAGCCCTGGAGAAACTCATCACCGCCGCAGGTGGTATCGTATGTGGCAATGCTGCCATCCTCGCCGAGGGCGACGCACAGGACAGAGAGGACCTGATTTATTTAGAAAAGCTACCTCTGTTTAACGCAGACGGCACTATCAAGGGATAATTTCAACATATGAGGATCACTTCCCTTGTGGACAATATATGTAATAAAGATAACTTGCAGGCTCAACATGGTTTGAGCCTGTTTATTGAGCTCCCACAGGGCAATATCCTCTTTGATATGGGGCAGGACGACCTGTTTTACCACAACGCCCGGCGGCTCGGCTGCCAACTGGACACTGTAGACAAGGCTATTATCTCCCACGGTCACTACGACCACGGCGGAGGCCTGAGTACATTCCTTTCGCATAACCACCAGGCCCCTGTATATCTTAATCCAAACGCCTTTAGAGACTACTATAACAACACAAAGTACATCGGGCTGGATAGGAGTTTAAAGTCCCACTCCCAGCTCGTTCCCGTCACCGCTCCACTCCCCCTATGGGATGGTGTCACCCTATACCCTGCAGCCAGTCCATCTGATTGTTGCAGTCAGGGACTATATGTCAAAGATGGAGACAATCTCCTGCCCGACAGTTTTCTACACGAACAATACCTGCTGATAGATAATGGCGGACAGCGCCTCCTGATCAGCGGCTGCTCCCATAGAGGGATTAGCTCTATTCTCCAGGAGTTTAACCCCCATATCTTTATCGGAGGCATGCATCTCTCCCATCAGCCACTTGACCAGGAGTTAGTCTCCCTGTGCCACAGCCTCAGGGACTCTAAAACTCTGTTTTACACCTGTCACTGCACAGGCGCGGAACAGTTCACCTTTATGCAAAACCACGGGGTAAGCGCCTATTATCTGCCCACAGGGCACACCCTAACTCTTTAACAGCGCACCGCTCCTCTTTCTCTTACGCAGCGAGATAAGTCCTGACACAGGAATCAGGCCATAGGTTATCCACAGAGTTACGGTTGGCAACAGCACCTCCGATGCATATGACAACTGTGATGCCGACTCTGCAACCAGAACAGATGATCCCACCATGATTCCACCCACCAATACGGCCGTCCACCTGAGAGATCCCGCCCCCAGTATTTGCCTGGTGTTCTCCACGCATATGGACATGAGTGCACCTAAATAAATCACGTCAGTCAACACCCAAAGGGCTATTACCAGAGATTCCATTCGCTCCAAAATGCCAAACACATTCAGGGTTCTTATCATAGAAAAGAATGGGTCGTGCATTACCTCGGTCAGTTCTGGTCCCAAAACGCCAATGGTTGTAACCGTCACCGTCAAAGCAATACCTATTGCCATGGAGAATTTGGCCAGCTTTCCCCCAAGACTGGTTCTCCTGTTACCTGACAGAGGAAAATACAAAAAATACACCCAGGGAGACATTACGCTAATTACCGGCACAGCCCCTCTTACGTAGTCCCCCGCCTGTCTGAATCCCACAGGGAACAAGTTGTCTATGGAGACATTTGACAGGGCAAAAATTGTGACCAACAGCACTACAGGAATCAGGATATACCATATGACCTGGCCCATGTGGGCTAATGTTTTGTTTGTTCCGATGGCCACCATCATCACCACCAATATCAGAATCAGTGTAAAAAACATTGATTCTGCCTGCTTATATATGGTACTGATCATCCTCTCACTGCTGGTCCTGAGCACCACGCCGCTATAGAATGCAATCCATCCCGTCAATAGCATATTTATTATGTTGCCAACAGTTTTTCCATATGCATCCACAAACATGTTTCCCAATGTTCTGTTGTGGTCCTTTCCCTGTATCACATAATGTGCAAACACAACCAGCAGCAGGGTCGGTATGGCGCTCAACAGGATGGAAACCCAGGCTCCCTGAGCAGCCCTGGTGGTATTTAGTCTGGGCAGCAACCGGACCATGGGAGAAAACAGACAAGTTATCATGAGAACTATCTGCTGTCGGCTAGTCATTCTGTCAACCTTCATTGTCAGCCCCCTCTCCTATGGCATAAGTTCTGTTAATAGACGCATTGACTTTGACCTCATATTTCATCTCCATAAAGCGGTCCCTGGACTCCTGTCCGGACAGCATGTAGGCCTTCTGACCCATTTGGCAAAAGTCGATTCCTATCTCCTTGGACTTGGCGATGAGCTCCTCTACCTGGCCTTGGATCTTTTTCTCCACCGCTGCCTCAATTTCTATAATCCCCTGTCTGTCCAACATCTCCTGTTGTGTATACAATTCGTCCAAGCCGCACTGCAGGGTTATCTCGGTGCTTAGGGTCCACGCCACCTCGCCTCTGGTTAATCTGTACTTAACCTCTGTCTCAGAAATATCTACGCCAACGCCCTTGCTATCTTCTCCCTCTACCACCTGGGAAAAGCTCTTTAGTCGCCCGTTTAACAAGGCCAACATGCTGGTTTCGTCGTCATTTAACAGCACGGGGTCACCCTGCTCTGGCAGCACCGCAGTTCCCATGGGGACAACTTGACCCTCCTTGACCTCAAAGGCGCTGGACAGGGCAAATCCGTTCCTCTTAAGACATGTTATTATGTCCATCAAGGTATAACTGTACATTGCTGACGTGTCCCTGCCCTTCATTGCCATGGCCTCCAGTATTTTGGACAGGTTCTGGCCATCCTCGAGGTTACTCATGGTTTCACCGGCAGAGGTATCCACGTAATACATCGCCGCATTCAGCCCTATATCGGGCATACGGATGCAATAGTCCAGCACGTCGGAGATTTTCTCCCTGGCCGCCTCCTTGGATATTATGATATATTTCACGTGTCCAAAGTGCAGATACTCAGCACCTGCCTCTGTCTGCATATTAGCTGCGGCTCTGTTCATGGCCTCACCGGTTCCTCGGTACAACGTGGGCTTTTCACCGGATTTTTGGCTGCCAAGGGCTGTCAATTCCACCATGTCGTCCTGGTGGTCGATGCCTATTACCTGCAGTAGGTCTATTTTCTCTATTTCGTGATAATCGTCATATATCCCGCCGAACGCTAAAACTGCCACTGCTACGCACAGAACGCACAGACACCTGAATGCATATACTGAATATTTGTTGTCATTGGCGGGCATTATCTCTGATTTCTCCTATCTCTTGGCCTTAGATATTCTTGTCTCCATTTGCTTGAACGAAGGGGCTTTTTGAAAATAGCCTCACCTATCTGTTCCCTACTTCCGTTGCAAAATGGCGTCATATATGGCACGCCAAAGCTTTCCAGGGAGCACAAGTGGAACAGCAAAACACAGGTTCCCACGCCGATGCCAAACATTCCCGCACCGAGGGCGCAAATCACCAGCAAAAACCTGGCTATCCTGATGGCGTAGGCAAAGTCCTGATTGGGCATGGTATATCCTGCAATACCCGCCAGAGCTACTACGATCACAACTATTGGGGACATGACGTTGGCTGATACTGCTGACTCTCCCACTATCAGGGCACCGATTATACCGATAGTCTCTCCCACAGGCGTGGGCAACCTGAGTCCCGATTCCTGCAACAATTCAAATGCAATCATCATACCCAGAACCTCCAATGCAGTGGTTATGGGCACATCTGCCTTGCTGTCGATTATGGTGATCATCAGCTGGGTGGGTATCATCTGCTGTTGGTACATGGATATTGCAACGTATAGGGCCGGTAGGAACAGGGATATGGCAAGGGCAATGTAGCGTATTACTGTCAGGCAGGACGAGACCAAATAATGGTTTGTGTTGTCCTCGGGCACCTTAAAGAACTGCCCCACTTCCCCTGGAGCCAAAAATCCCAAGGGTATTCCGTCCACCAAAATGCCCACTCTGCCCTCCAGCAGGTTAATGGCAAACCTGTCTGCCCTCTCTGTGGTCAGTAACTGGGGAAAAGGCGTATGGGGGTTGTCTATTATATATTCCTCCAGGTTTCCCGACGTCAGCATACCATCTATATGGATGTTCTTTATCCTGGACAGCACAGAGCGCACCAATTCTCTATTGGTCAGGCCAGCTATATACACCACATCCACAGAGGTTCTGCTGCGGACTCCGCAGGTAGTCCTGATTATCTTCAGGTCCGGCGAATGCAACTTTCTCCTCAGCAGCATGGTATTTACCCTTATGCTCTCCACAAAGGCGTCCTTTGCACCCTTGACGGTCTTTTCTATTCGAGGCTCACCTATGGCCCTGCGGACGTCGCTCCTGACGTCAAATGTAATTGCCATCTGTATTCCGTCGAACACAACGGCACACCTTTCATCTGCTATGTGTTTAACCAATTCGTCCAGAGTGGTGACCTTGGCGGCAGAAGAAATGTAGGCGCCTCCATGCAGCAGGGTCTCCAACAGCAGCTCCTCCTGGCCGTGATGTGTCAGCTCAACCAGATCCAGGGAGCGGATTATACCCTCTCCCACCTGGTCTGTATTAACCAGGCCCTCTATATAACACAGAAACACCTTAAATCTGGAGTCTCCTCCAACATACAATCGACGACATACAAAATCCTCGCAGTCGCCGTACACTTTACTTAGATTTGTGCTGGATATGGACATAATTTCTCCCACAAAAAAATCGATGGAGTCGCGAAACTCCACCGATAGTGTGTCTGAAATCCAATGCTTTATTCAAGTGTGGTTATTGAATGTCTTTAAGTAAGGAAGTTACCATGTATACCGGTTTTAACTTTATATTGCCAAGGTTGCCCACATCTTTTTGGGACATAAGATAACAATCTCCAACATATTTTGAATACTTTGTTATAAAATTATCCATTGACTTATGGTTCTTAACAGAAGATGACTTTACTTCAATTGGAACAATTTTATTCCTGGACGTGATCAAAAAGTCTATCTCGTAATAATGGGTGCTGTCCTCCTTTTTCCAGGTGTGGTAATAAAGACCTCTTCCGCTGGCCTTAATAGCCTGTGCAACCACATTCTCGTACAAATAACCCAAATCCGCAGGCAACGTATCGCCCAAAAGTTTCTTGTATATGTCCCCAATGCCATTTTGTGTATCAGTAAATAACATTGTTGTGAAAAGTCCAATGTCTGACAAATATAGCTTAAAGCAACTCATATCTTTTGTCTGCAACAGCGAAACTGAAGGATTAAGCACATTATAACAAGGAAGAACGAGTCCAGATTCTATTAGCTCAAAAAGACGTTCCTCATCCTTTCTGGTCTTTTGTTTTCCTATGGCACTCGTAATTGCATAATGCCTTTTCTTAGCAGCTAACTGACACGGAACAGATTTATACATATCTGTAATCCTGCCAGACTCGTCAATTTTCTTTAAGTCATCATAGTAAAGTTCTAAAATCCCCCTCTTTACCTTGTCAACAGCCTCAAAGTTGTTAGTCTCGAGATACATCTCTACTGCCTGGGGCATACCACCAACCGCCATGTATATGCGAAAATCCATCATAGCATTGCGATTAGCAGAATTCCCAAGTTCTTCGTTGCTCCTATAGGCCATATCCAAAACCTCAGGAGAACCTCCCGTGGCCCACAAAAACTCTTCATAATCCATAGGATATACACAAATCTTGTGTTCCTCCGATGGAATAAGTATATCCTTGACATTCTTCTTAATGGAAATCAGGGACCCTGTCTCTATATAATCGTATCTACCATCTTTGACAAGATGTTTAATAGCTTGTCTGGCCTTAGGAAAAAGCTGTATCTCATCAAAGATAATTACTGATCTCCTCTCATACAACTGTACACCAGTCTCTACCTGTAATCTCAAAAAGAAACGATCAAGCCTTGAAATATCATTAAAGATATCCAACATCTCCCTGGAAACATTAGAAAAGTCAATCAGGATATAGGAATCATATTCGTTGCGTGCAAATTCCTGAGCAATAGTTGTCTTACCAACTCGTCTGGCCCCTTCCAGCAAACACGCATACTTACCATTCCACACTCTCTTCCATTCTAAAAGCTGGTCATATACCTTTCTCTTGAACATCGATGATCACCTCTTGACTTAAAATATGCAAAAAATACTATCCTTTTCCCTCATTTTACATACAATATATAGAAAATTCAATACACAAATGCATTAAAAGTATAGAAATTTCAACACGCGAACACTCCAAAAGTATAGAAATTTCAACACAACCCCCATTTTCGTCACAAAATGCCCTTGTTTTCCACCAAAAAAGGTGGAGTCAGTGACCCCACCTCAAAACATATCCTTATAACTTTATCCTAACAACCTTATTTGCCACAAATGCTGTCGATCAGATCGTTCATGTTGTATCTGCCAGCTGCCTTGCCAGCCATAAACTCAGCTGCCTTAAGTGCTCCTACAGCAAACACCTCTCTGGATGTGGCCCTGTGTGTCAGGGACAGAATCTCGTCGCGGCCTGCGAACAGAACCTCGTGCTCACCAACGATATTGCCGCCTCGCACTGCAGAAATGCCGATCTCGTGAGGGTCTCTCTTGGCCCTGCGGCTCTGTCTGTCGTACACGTATGTGTCCTTTTCTTTGAGAGTGTCGTTGATGGCATCTGCGATGGCAAGAGCTGTGCCGCTGGGGGCATCCAGCTTTTGGTTATGGTGTCTCTCGATAATCTCAATATCAAAGGCTCCCTCAAGCATGGCAGCAGCCTGCTTTGACAGGCGGATCAACAAGTTAACGCCCAATGACATGTTGGCAGATGTGAATACAGCCACTGTCTTGGACAGCTCCTCCAGGGCATCCAGTCTCTCCTGGTCCAGGCCTGTTGTGGCCATAACCAATGGAGTGCCCAGCCTCCTGCACATCTCCACAACGCCAAGTGTTACAGAGGGGTTGGAAAAGTCAATTACACAATCTGCCTCCACATCGCACTGCTCCGGTGTGTCAAAAACGGGGAAATCGCAGGGTACCTTATAAAGGTCAACGCCCGCAACAATCTTAACTGCATCTCCAGCCTTGGCCGCATCTGCAATGGCGCGACCCATCCTGCCGCTGGAACCTACCAAAATTACTCTAACCATGGATTACCTCACAACCTTGAGTCCAAAGTCGGCCATCTCCTTGCGCAGGAGCTCCACATGCTTAGGCTCCATATCAACGAGGGGCAATCTGCATCCACCAACATCCCATCCAAGAAGGTTCATACCCTCCTTAACGGGGATCGGGTTAGTCTCGCAGAACAATGCCTTAACCAATGGGGTGCAACGGAGCTGCATCTCTGTAGCAACTGGCAAGTTGCCCTCAAGGCTGGCGACCATCATGTCATGGGTGAACTGAGGTGCGATGTTTGCAATAACTGAGATAACGCCCTTAGCGCCCAGTGCAACAGCTGCAACAGCCACTCCGTCCTCTCCGGAATATACGGTGTAATCCTTGTGTGCGCCGCAGAGAACCTCAGGAATCTGTGTGACAGAGCACTCCTTAACACCTGCAATGCCGTGAACGTAGGACAGTGCAATCTGTGTCTCAGGTGAAATGTTCATGCCTGTTCTGGAAGGAACGTTGTACATAATAACAGGAATATCTGCAGCAGCGGCAATAGCTTTAAAGTGCTCAAACAGGCCTCTCTGTGTTGTCTTGTTGTAATAAGGAGTTACGCTCAAAACAGCGTCTGCTCCCAAATCCTTGGCAAACTGAGTCAGCTCTACAGAACGTCTCGTCTCGTTGCTGCCGGCATTGGCAATAACGGGTACTCTGTTAGCAACCTTCTTAACTGCGTATTCAATAGCTGCCATATGCTCCTCGCAGAACATGGTGGAAGACTCGCCTGTTGTACCAGCGATCAAGATGGCATCTGTCTTGTTAGCAATCTGATCCTCGATGAGCTCGCCCATCTTGTCAAAATCAATACCCCACACACCCTTGCGGTCTGTGAAAGGCGTAACCAAAGCTACACAGGAACCCTCAAAAACTCTATCCTTATACATAATATTAACCCTTCTCGCTAATCAGCGGTTTGATAAATGTGCAATTCTCTCCTCAATCTGTGCCAAAACCTCAGTGAACTTGGCAACCTTTTCCTTTTCCTGCTCGATGAGCTGTGCAGGTGCCTTAGCCACAAAGCCCTGGTTGTTGAGCTTACCCTCTGCACGCTTGAGCTCGCCCATGGCAGTATCTCTCTCCTTGGTCAGTCTCTGGATTTCCTTGGAGATGTCGATAAGCTGATCCAATGGAATATATACCTGACAGCCATCGCATATTACAGAAACTGCGTCTGCAGGAATGCCCTCCTTGTCCTCACGAACCTGTACAGACTCTGCGCCGGCCAGTCTCTCAAAGTAGTGAGCGCCATTTGCGATTGCGTCTCTGACCTGCTGGTCCTCAGCGACGAAAATCATGTTGGCCTTGGTGGAATTGGGCACGTTCATCTCTGCTCGAATGTTGCGCATGCCACGAATAGCGGACATAACCAGCTCCATCCTGGCGGCCTCCTCGGGGAACAGCTCATCCCTGTTGACCTGGGGCCAGTTGGAAATCACGATACT
>JAZNEA010000014.1:0-22318 GCA_045588325.1 Clostridia bacterium | reverse complement strand
CGATCCGACTTCATAAAACACCATGGTACGGGTCTCTCCGGTTAATTGCTCCATCCTGGTTCGCCTGTTCTTCTTGTTCATGGGCAAAAAACCCTCGAAAGTAAAGCGATCTGTTGGCAAGCCAGACAGCACAAGCGCCTGTATGCAGGCAGCTGGTCCCGGAGTCATGGTTACTGGATAACCTGCCTCTGTGGCGGCCTGAATCAACACCTGCCCTGGGTCGCTGATCCCTGGCGTACCTGCGTCAGAAACCAAGGCTATGTTCTGTCCCTGCTCCAACAAAGACAGCATATAGTCAACCCTGGCCTCCTCGTTGTGGCGATAATAGCTAATGAGATTGTTCTTTATCCCCAAGTGATTGAGCAGCTGCAAAGTCCTGCGCGTATCCTCTGCTGCAATGGTGTCTGCCTGTGCCAGAGCCTCCACGGCTCTGGGAGTAATGTCTCCCAGGTTGCCTATGGGGGTGGCAACCACTGTAAGCGTACCTATCCTCTCGTTATCCATACATTCCTCCAGGCTATCCCTTGTTGTAGATATCCAATAATTCCTGTGTATACGTGCCATCCTGGTTATATACCACCAGCTCTGGCAGGACCACCAGGTTGCCGGGCTTGCCTCCACACACACCCTTGACCAGCATTATGTTGGGGGCCTTGCCTCCATGGGGAACCACCAGTCTCAAAACCTTTGGTTCTATTTTGTAAAGGCGCATGTAGTACAAAAGATCTGTCATTCTATCCGGCCTGTAAACCATGTACAGCACACCTCCCTGCTTAAGCAGCATAGCAGAGGTTCTTACAAAATCCTCTAGCCCTCCAAAGACCTCGTGTCTGGCCATCTCCACTGATGGATTGGCGTTGGGCAAACCGGACTGAGCTCTGACATATGGCGGGTTGGCAGTCACAATATCCTGTGTCTGGTTCATGTCCTTAAGGTCCCGCAGATCACGGCACAGTATCTGCACCCGTCCTGTCAATTGGTTAAGCTCCACGGATCGTCTGGCCATATCTGCCATGTGAGGCTGTACTTCCACACCAGTAATGCGGCTGCACTGTGTCTTGCCCGCTATCAGGAGCGGGATAATGCCCGTGCCTGTGCCCAGGTCACATATGGCCTTGTTTGACAATGTATTGTACTCTCCTCCCGGCACCCCTGCCCGAGCGGCAAAGTCCGAGAGCAACACCGCGTCCATGCCAAACTTGAATCCCTGATCCGACTGGATAATCTTAAGGCCTCTAAGTTGTAAATCGTCTATGTATTCCATCTTTTGATTAAAAAAAGGACCGGGTTATTAGCCCGGCCCCAAGTCTGTTTGGAATTATGCCTCAACAGGTGCTCCAACAGGGCATGTGTCTGCACATGATCCGCAATCGATGCATGTATCTGCGTCGATAACAAAAATGTCGCCCTCTGCTATAGCGTTAACAGGGCACTCGCCAGCACATGCGCCACAGGCGATGCAAGCATCAGTAATCTTATATGCCATAATTATGTACCTCCAGAATCTTTGTGGTAATTAGAATAATACTCCAAAAGTGGGCTTTTGTCCACCTTATTCCAATTTCTTTGCCTCGGCAATATCCTTGGCCTTGTCCTCTTTTGCAGAACCCTTCTTGATAACCGTTACCTCGTCGGCCTTAAATACCATCTGATCACTCTCAGACTTACCATCTATGCGAACCTTAACCTGCTCACGCAACAAGTTTACCTCGGTTACAACACCTCTGCCGCAGTCTGTATCAACCATGGAGTTTACCTTTGGCACTCTGGACAGCAGGTCCTCATATGCCTCTGACTCATATTTGAGACAACACATAAGTCTGCCACATGTTCCAGAAATCTTGGTGGGGTTCAGGGAAAGGTCCTGCTCCTTGGCCATCTTAATAGAAACCGGGTGGAAATCGTCCATGTAGGAATTGCAACATACTGGTCTGCCACATATACCCAGTCCGCCCATCATCTTGGCCTCATCTCTGACGCCTACCTGGCGAAGTTCAATCCTGGTCTTAAATACAGTTGCCAAGTCCTTAACCAGATCTCTGAAGTCTACTCTGCCCTCGGCTGTGAAATAAAACAGGATCTTGCTGCTATCCAGGGTGTAGCCAACGTCAATAAGCTTCATCTCAATGTCTCTGGCCTTTATCTTTTCTTTGCATATTCTGAATGCCTCTTTTTCCTTTTCGCGGTTGGCGGCATAGTTGTCCATATCCTCCTGAGTGGCCTTGCGCAAAACCTGTCTCAGAGGTTGTGTGATGCGGCTATCATCCAACTCTGTAGGTCCGAATGTTATCTTGCCACACTCAAGGCCTCTGGATGTCTCCACTACGCAATTGTCGGAAACCTTAAGATCCAGACCTCCCGGATCAAAATAGTAGGCCTTGCCCGAATTTCTAAATCTAACTCCAACTACTGTAGTCAATGTAAGTTACCTCTCAATTTAGTCTGTAAATTATACCCTATCCATCAAATCAGTGCAAAAGGCGGGAAATACATCCCTTGCGTGCCATCTCCTCCGCTGCAGAATCTGGCAGAATCTCCATAATCCTCCTGGCTTCATCTGCGCCATATTTGCGCTCCAACGCCCTGCTAATCAGCAAATCTGTCAGCCTGTAATTCTTTGGCAGCAAGCTACCATGCAAATACGAACAGAACAAGTTGCCCATCACTGCGCCCTCTGTACCATCCTGTCCGTTGTTGCCACTACCCACCAGCACCCTGGCCAGAGGTTCAACCCCTTGACCCAAAAATGTCCTGGCTGTGTGGCTCTCAAAGCCGGCAATATATGTGTCCTGCGGCTCCTGTCCACCAATGTGAATGCAATCTGCCACTACGTCTCCCATCAGTTTGTCTGGGCCTGCCTCTGTCCTCATATCAATCAGTTCAAGGCCCTGCTGCTTTACTCCCTGGGAGTTCACAAAATACTCTCCCATAATCTGCATTCCGGCAGAAATGCAGAGGAAAATCTGGCCTTCTGCAGCCGCTGCCTTAATGCCCTGGAACTTCTCCCCCAGCATATCCTGGCACACCATAATCTGTTCTCGCTCCTGGCCGCCTCCGAGGCATACCATATCATAGAGATCCGGGTCAAAGGCATCTCCCATGGTCACCGGGATGACCTGGCATTCTATATCCCTCCACTGACAACGTCTCAGGAGAGCTGTCACGTTGCCCTTGTCGCCATATGTGTTCATAAGATCCGGGTAGAGATGACATATGTTAAGCTTGTATGTTCCCATATCAGTTCCAAAACTCCTTCATCTGTATTCTCTCCTGCAGATAACTGCGAACCTGGAACATAGCAGTATAGGATGGCAGTATTACCAGTGTCTCCTGCTCCTCCATCTGCTCCAGAATCCTATTCAGCATGGCGGGAATAGAGTTATCCTCTATCTCAGTGCCACAATCAACATTAAAATCTGCATATTTGAGTCTCACGGCCACATCTGCTCCCCTGGAACCACATGTGTACATTGCAATTAACTTGTCTCCCAGACCCTTGAGGTTCTCAAAGTTAACATCCCACAGCCAGGAAATGTCCACGCCGTCTGCAATGTTGTCATTGAGGGCATAGCACACCCTCACAGGTTGATCCACCGACAACAGGTAGTTTATTACCTGATTATATCCCATGGGGTTCTTGACCAGCACGGTACGGATGGCCTTAGTGCCGATTTGGACTGTCTCCATGCGACCAAATCCGGGATGGCTCTCTCCCAATGCCTGTGCAACCTCATGTGGGGGCAACTCCAGAGCATGGCCAAAACCAATGGCTCCCAGCGCGTTGTATATGTTATACAGTCCAGATACACGAATGTGACAGCCGTGCCTATCACCACTCAAAGTATACTCGAACTCTGCTGAGTCAATGTTGAGCTTATAGGACTCCATCTCCACATCCAGGGATGGTCTGCTGTATCCACAACTGGGGCATGTGTACTTGCCCAGATGACCATAGGTTGTGTACTCGTAATCCAATGCGGCCCTGCATCGCACACAGTAGCCAGCCTCCCTCTCGCTGTCTCCGGCATCATGCACTGTATTCTGAGAGTTGTCCATGCCGTAGTAGAGTGCTCTGTTGGGCAGGTCCGCTCCGATAGATGCGCACAACTGGTCGTCGCCGTTCAGAACAAAGACGGCCTCTGTTGCCTGGGCGGCGCCCTTTTTGACCAGCTCTAAAGTATGTGTGACCTCACCATATCTATCTAGCTGGTCCTTAAAAAAGTTGGTAACCACCAATGTTCGTGGATTCATCTTGCCTGCTGTCTTGGCAAAGGCAGCCTCGTCGCACTCTATAACTGCGTGAGCAGCATCCTTAGGACGTCCTGTGATGGTGACTCCCTCGGCAAAACACGCTACGATACCACGTTCCAGGTTGGATCCGGATCTGTTGCTGATATATTTGATGCCCTGACCATCCAGGACGGACGACATTAGCAGGGCCGTGGTAGTTTTGCCATTGGTGCCAGTTACCACATGCACCTTAAACCCCTTGGCCAGATAGGTCAAAATGTCAGGACACACCTTAAGCGCCAGCTTGCCAGGCAGAGCTGTGCCACCTCTATGCAGGGTCCTCAAAACCCAGGTCGTAATCTTGCAAATCCATAAGGCTAGTAAGTATCTCATGTGGTCTCCACTTCTGTGCCAAAGGCACCTATATCAACTGGAATATTATATACTTCCTACAGCATAAAGTAAACGAAGTAACTTGGGAGTGAGCCTTTGATTACCCACAAAATTAGTCTCCGCAGAGATTCTGTAGCATACGGGGCAGGTATTCTTCTGGGGTCATCCCTTGCCCTGAATTTGTTGGGTCTCTGCTATCGTATGGTGCTGGCCCGGGACCTGGGGCCCGAGGGGTTGGCGGTATACCAACTGACCATTGCCATATACTCTATTTTGGCAGGAATATCCACCGCCGGTATAACAAGTGCTGTGTCTCAGGGTGCCGCAATTTTAACTGGCTCTGGTCGCTCCAAAGAATTATCCTCCCTATTGCACCACGGCCTGTTCGCCTTCTTTATCCTGTACACAGTATTATTGGTAATTGTCCTGCCCCTTAGTCCTGCACTGGCCCAAATACTTCTTGGAAATTCATCCAGATGCAGTTTGATTGCACTGCTATTTCCCTACATGCTCCTGACCGGGGTAGAAAACATACATAAATCCCTGTTTCTGGGGCTGGGGCGCACCATGGTGCCATCTGTCTCCGAGGTAGTAGAACAGATCATTCGCATTATTCTGTTACCCCTGGTCGTCAGACTTACTGGGGCATATACTCCTGATGCCAAGGCAGCCAGCCTGCTATTTACCATGTTCTTGGGAGAAGTTTTTGCAGCCTCCTTCATGATAATATGCTACCTGCGATGCAAATCTTCCATGGAATCCCCGATTTCGCCAGCTCCCAAATGCGGCCCCACAGCTGGTAGGCTCCTGCTCTCCATAGGCCTGCCAACCGCCACAACTGGTCTGGGGATACGCCTGATTTCCTCTGCTTGCAGTATTCTGATGCCCCAGTGTCTGCTCCTGTCTGGCATGGCTCCCGATGAGGCTACCAGGACATATGGAACATTTACCGGAATGACTATGCCCCTCATGACCATGTGCACAGCTTTGACCGGTCCTCTGTTCACCGCAGTAATGCCCAAGGTAAGCAAGGCTATTGCCAGCGGAAACATGGTAGCATGCAGGCGAAAATGCGGAAAGGTCCTCCATGTTACCAGTCTGGTGGCAATACCCAGCATGGCAGTTCTGATGGTGTGTGCCGAAGATCTGTCTATGCTGATGTTCGGCGATTCTTATCCTGGCACACTCTGCCGTATGTTCATCCCCTGTATAACGCTGTCCTTCTATGGCAATGCGGCTATCTTTCTGTTATCTGCCATGGGGCATAATGGGCTATCTGGTGGAATTGCCCTTCTCAGCGGTATTTTGCAGCTGATAAATCTGTGGCTGGGACCTGTGGGGTTATCTGCTGGCCTCCTGGGATATGCTGTACTGGAAACTCTGAACGATTCTTTGGTGGCAGGCTTAGGAATATGGTTGGTACACCATCACAGTGGTCTGAGGATAATGTGGAAGAACTGGTTTGTATCACCATTGGTGGCGGCTGTGCCCAGCTATCTGGCCAGCAACCTGCTGTACGCTAGGCTGAGTGGGTGGCCACTGTGTCCTCTGTGGCTGAGAGTACTAGGCCCATGTGTGGTATTGCTTGGTGTGTACTGTCTGTGGCTGATAATTGTTGCAGGTTTGAGGCCTAAGCAGTACATTATGTCCATGCTGGACATAAGTGGGACATAAAAACACCCGACTGTGGTCGGGTGTCCAGTATCAGAAACTATCTGTATCTCCTGTAGCGCTATCCTGATCAGCTCTGTAGCTGCCGTTCTGGCCTGTGGCCACATCGCAAGGCAGCTGTTCCAGATTGATGCCTGCCAGTATATCCCTAAGGTTGCGGATCTCCTCACGTGTAAAGGTGAGACCCTTGCCGGCCTTGTCGCCATTCCACTCGCGGATATCGAACTTGGCGGGATTGTCGTTCCAGCTGACTAGTCTGAGACATCTGGCCCATCCCTGTCTGCTATTGGCTGAAATCTGGCCATAGTCTGCCAACATATGGCATGTGATCTTGCGCTCTGTATTTGATTGTTCTGACATGTTATATACCTCCAAAAATAATGGAGATTACCGCATGTCCTATTATATTCTTTGTCGAAAGGCTCTATCAACCAAACTTTTCGACAATATCCGTCATTCTCCACCCTTGAGGCCCGAAATTGCCTTTACGACAGGTTCTAGTGTGGTGCGGTAGAACAGGAGCCCCGTCATGTATCCGTCCTCGTACAGGACAAATTGTGCCCCCTCCTTGTCGATGCTCTTGAATTCCAGTGTCTTGGTGGTGCCATCCTCCAGATAGTAGGCAATTGTCAGATAATCTGTCTCCTCCACGCTCAGCAGGAAAATCTCATCTGCCTGCAGCCACACTCCACTGGTATATAGTTCCGTTGCCTGCTCGTATGTGATGCCCTCGCCGTTGAGAGTGTAGGTGTAGTCATCTCCCTCTGGTATAATATCCACTCTATATACATCCTGTCCCAGTTTGTACTCAAATGCAGTAAGGTCCTTGAGGGCTGCATAATATGCAACAGAGGCCACCAGGTCAAAGGTGTTAATATCCAGGAATCCAAGGTCATACTGATTAATTGCGAATACGTCATTTTGTCCCTGGTAACAGCCATATATTTTGCCATCCTTGCCTGACTCTCTGGACGACAGCAACAGCACCGTTGGGCTCTGCCCGTATTCCTGCACATATACCTTGTAGGCTGGTTTGTCCAATCCATATTTGGACAGTTCTGTGCATTCCTTCTCCACTATGCTGTCATACTGCAGGTTAACCACGTCTACCAAGAGGCTGTCCTCTATGGTGGTTCGCTCTCCCAGGGCAGTAACTGGTGCTATCATGGCCCAATTCTTTTCGCCCATAAGTTCTCGTCTAAGGTGCCATACGAGCTCATCGCCTCTGACAAAGGCAATCTCCTGTACCCTGTCCTTGCGACTGACGAACAAGTAGTCAGATGCCAGGTTCTCTATACAGAACATCTCCACATCGTCGATGAGACTGTTATCTACAATATATACGCTACGTCCATTGTCCACAGTCGCATAATATCCGCTACCGGTTGGCGTGGATGCGCCAATGATAAGCTCCACTACCTCCTCCGCGGTACCATACTTCACGTGGGCGGTAGGCTTATCAAACCCATACACCGATCCATTGTCGTCGGGATTCTCCACTATGCCGATGCCAGACAGCTTAAGCAGCTCATTGCAATACTTGTATGCATAAAATGGATACGCGTCAAATGTTGATGGGAATTGCATCTCCCACCTAAAATCCAGAGTGGCATCATCAGAATAGGCAAAAACGTAGGTTCCTGTACTGTTGATAATAGTCATCTGCTTAAGGTCTGCCTCCTGGTAAGAAACCATGGTAAGGTCCGTCACATCCTGGGTGCCATCCTGGGTCTTGGGATTGCCAAAAAGATCCAGCACATTAAACAGCAGGAAATATACTCCTACCAGCACTATAGCCACACATAATGTTATTATCAAAATTTGGTTGGATTTCTTCATACTCTAAATCCTTTGATCACAAGTTCCTTGTATTTTACCACAATATGTTACTCTACAGAATGTAAATTTTGAAAGCGATATATAAAAAGCGCCCCTGCCATATGACAAGGGCGCTGTGTTCGTTATTGTGTCAAATTATCCTACAATACCGGATCTCTCAACGGACTCAACAAAGAATCTCTGAGTGAATACATACAGTACCAGCAGAGGAGTAGCAACGAGGATACTACCAATGTTGTTGATCTGGGATGCAAGGGCGTTAGGAATGTTGCCCTGCTCCAGAGCTGACTTAAATGCTACCCAGTATGTCTGTGCCAAGGAGTTGAGAACCTTGGACATAACCTTTGTATTCTCAAGGAATACGCCAGAGTAGTATGTATCTGTCCACTGCCATACAAATGCAAACAGGAAGATAGATACCAGGATGGATGTTGCAGATGGAAGCATAACCTGAACGAAGGTTCTGAGGCTACCAGCTCCGTCTACATATGCAGCCTCCTCCAACTCCTTGGGCAGGTTACGGAAGTTCTGTCTTATCATATAGACGTACAAACCGTTTTTGTAACCCTGGGCTGTAAGACCAATCAAGGCGAATGGAAGTGCGCTATCCAACAGGTTTACTCTTGTGCAGAACAGGTAGTTAACGATTCCGAAGAAATCGAAGTTCTGCATGTGCAAGGAGTATGTCAGCTGGATTGTCTGTGGAGGAACAACCAAGCACAGAATAACCAGTCCGAAGATCAAATTCTTGCCGGGGAACTTAAACCTTGCAAATCCGTATCCAACGAGGGTACATGCAATAGTCTGAGTTACCGCAGCCAGAAGTGATGTCCATACTGTGTTGACAATGATATTGTTATCCATTGTCACTACCTGATCCCTAAGAACCAAGTCCCATATACTCTTGAACGTCTCCAAAGAGAAGTGCTTAGGAATGTAGATAACTGTTGTGTCGTAAAGGTCTGCCTGTGATCTGATTGCAACTGAGATCTTAACAAACAGAGGGTACAGGATGATGAAACAGATACCGAATACGATTACGAAGAGGCCGATGCCAATTCCAATCTTACCCAACTTCTTCTTCATCTTTGCCTTCTGGCGAATCCTATATTCTGTGGGAGTAAGGACTTCGTGAGTTACAGGATCAATGTACTTGCTTTTTACTTCTGTAGTAGACATAATCTCTTCTCCTTTCCTTATCTCTCATCGTAGTAGAATACGAACTTGTTAACAATGGCGACAACTACAACCATGATCAAGCCTATGCACAGGAAGTAAATCCATGACATGGCTGAACCCAATCCGTAGTCCATGTTTACGAAACTGATGTCGTAAATGAAGTCCAGAATTGAGGTGTAGGAGCTGTACTGGTCTCCAATCTTAGCTGCGGATGTAAAGCAGTCTACAACGGTGTATACGATGTTAACAACGAAGTAGGGGCTGACCATGGGAAGAGTGATCTTCCAGAAGTCCTCCCAACCTGTGGCTCCCTCGATACTGGATGCCTCGTACAGGGATCTTGGTACTGACTGCAATGCTGCCAGGAATACCAAAATCTGTACACCGGATGCAGAGATGATGGAGTACAAGTTATTAACAACTGACATAACCGCAGTAACAACCTTCTCCGGAATGTTCAGAGCTGTGAGCATTGCCTGCAGCTCAAAGGCCTGCATTCCAGTGGAACCGCTGTTAGCTACCTGACTTTGGAAACTGGCCTGCATGGTGGACATCAGAACGTCGGATGTCTCAATAGCTAGGATTACGCCGGAAGTCAAGATAACGGGCATGAAGAATACGGCACGGACAAAGCCTCTGCCCTTAAAGGATCTGTTGAGCAATACAGCAGCAAAGAAGCTGAAGATTACAACCAGGGGCAATGTTGTGGCCATATTTGTAATGGATGATAACAGATATGTAGGGAAGTTTACATCAACGAACAGTGCTCTGTAATAGTTGTATGGAACATATACAGTAGCGCCTGCTGCGGAGTGATACCATCCAGCATTCTTAATTGTGTAACCACCTGTTCCGTGTACATCTACTATGCTGAAACTGAATACCAGAGACTTAATAGCAGGTGTCAGGAAGAACAGAAGGAATCCAACGATAAAGGGCAGCAGGAACATGTATCCTGTAATGGCCCTCTTCTGTACCAATGTGGTCTGAACCTCATTGATAGGGCTAAAGATATTTGCGAGGATTGCGATTACCAACTGCAAAGCCAGCACGCCCAACATGACAAAGAACCAAACTGAATATGAGAACTCAGGCCATGATGTGAAGCTGTACTGTGCATCGGCTGCCAACTGGGCAATCTTGAGAGAAAGACCATTGTTCATCTCAACCATCAACAGTACTGTAGCCAGAACTCCCATTCCGGATGCAATAGCACCGAAACGAAGTCCATACTTGTTCTTGATTGAAAATGCAACTGCTGCAATAAGCATGCAGGCAACAATCAAAATGCCAATGTCCATTGTGACTGTCTGTGCTGTATCACTGAGAATGTCAAGCGATGTAGCAAAGTCGATTCCGGAAATCAGCTTCCAACCGGTGTAGCTTGTGAAGACTTGACCACCGTTTGAAACAATTACCAGTGGGAAGAACATGCACACGAATGCAACGATGGAGCAAAGTTTGACCAGTAAAGAATACGGTAATTTCTTAAAGTTCATAATTCACCTCTCCCACTGTTTACTTATTGAGCACCAAGTATCCCTGAGCATCAACAGTGTATGTTCCATACTGAACAGCATCCTTGTTGTAGTTCACGATAATCTTAGTGCCATTTGCGTAGGTTGTGCAGAAAACATTCTCTCCAACAATCTCGTGGTTGGTGATCTCTACTGTCTGCAGATCCTTGAGGATTCCGTTAATCTCAGCGTACTCCTCGGCAATTCTGCTTACCCAACCCTCGTAGTTAACGGAGTACAGGAAGCTGAAGTCTGTCTTGGAAACGATAGAGTTCTCAACATAAATCAAGGTTGCGCTCAGAGAAGCACCTGTCTCGATGGTCTTGAGAATATTTCTTGTGTAGTTTGTAGACAGGTTAATATCTGCACCGGTGTAATCAACATAGCTATGCAGCACGATCTGGTAGAAAGGTACAGAAACGTCTGTGCTGTTGAACTCGTTGCTTGTCAGTGAGGAGTTAAGAACAACGTCTGCGCTGGCAAGTGAGTAGTCATTACCGGTAAGAGTCATTACCTTATAGTTCTCAGACATCTTTGTAAACAATGTTTCGTAGAGGTCTGCGGACATGGTCCTGTCATATGTCTTCTTGATATAGAAGTCGGAGTTTACGTCCTTACCAAGAGTTCTGGCGCTGATTCCGCCAATGTTGCCATAACCATCCAGAATGTCGATGTAGCTCTCTACATACTTCTGAACAGATGTTGGCTTGACGATGAACTTCTTAAACAGCTTGTCATGCTGGTATGTGGAGATATCCAGGTCATAAGCAGGCTTTGTTGTTCTGTCAAGGAAGCGGATGCTGTCTCTGTAAGTTGTAAATCCATCGAACATCTTATCCTTGTGTGCATACTCAAAGGATGCATCCAGGAAAAGTGTTGCGTCCTTGCTATTAAGGTAATCTGCCAGAGCCATCAAGTCGTTCTTGCCGCCCAACTTCTTCTCTACCTTAATATTGTTTGTTACATAGTGGTTGTAGCCGCCGTTCATCCATCCAACGTAGCGAACATCCAGATTGAGAACGCCTGCATCCAGCAGTGCATCTGTGATGGTCTGTGCCTGGTCGAATGTTGTCAGAGGCTCACGAACCTTAACTGGCATACCGAATACAGTCTTAACTCTGTCAATAGTACCGATATATGTTACGTACAACTCGGTATTCTCGTCAAATTCAGTCTTGTTGAGCTTGTTGTTGTCCAACAGGTACTGTCTATATGTCTTTGCCATGCCAGCATATGTAGCATCGTCGTTAACCAGGAAGTTGTAGCGCAGAGTGATATCTGTCTGACAAATTGTCTCCTGGTAAACATTTCTGGAGTTCTTGCCGTCCAAGCTGGACAGGTCAAGAGAGTTGTACTGCAACAGGTAGAATGTAGCATACGCGGAATTGTAGCTGTATCTGTAGCTAGCTACCTCTGCAGAAATCTTAGCTATGGCTGCGCCCTCCTCGATAATTGCGAGGAATGCTTTGTTACCCTCCTTAAGACCATATACAGGCATTGTAATCTGGTCATAAGACTGGAATGTCTCCTTGATGTTTGTGGACTTATCCAGACCATATACGTTATTTGTATATGTAGGAGCAACCATGTTGCCGTTATTCAGGTAAATGAGTGCACCAGATGCATCTGGAACAAACATATATCCCTCTTCCTCTGTCTCAGCGTAAGCAGCGTCAAAGAAAGGTGCTACTGACAATGTGTAGAGAGGATAGTTAGGATTGTACTGAATATCCTTAGCCTTGCAGTCGATAACGAAGTTGCCATCCTGAATGAGGTAATCAACTGTAACGATGAAGTACGGTGTCTTTGCCTCTGCGTCACCAGTAATTGTTACGTCAAGCTGGTTGTCCAACTCCTTCTGCTCCTGTGTGTACTCAAGGTAGGAGAAGACAACCTCTACCTCATCCTTGATGTAATCCTGCAGACCATTACGCAGGATGTACAGGTTCTGCTCAGCAAGTGTGGGGAACTGTGCAAGATCATCCTCTGAGGCGTTCTCTGTAGTAGCAGAACGATATCTCCTCTTAAGAGTCTTTACAGCCTCACTGTAATCATCACCCATTGCCTCCAGACGACTGATATAGTTGTTAAAATCAGTCTCTGTCATAACTGTGGGCATGAGCCATTCTTTCTGGAATGTACCCAATGTGTAAACAGCTCTGATACCATTCTCGATGGTATAGAACTTAGTAGCCTCATTGTACTCACAGGAATACATGGACTTTGCTGTTGCGCTATCAAAGTAGTCCAACAAAATGGGAGACATCTGAGTAGCTCTATTAATGTAAGACTTGGCTGTTACAGAATCTGTGTCCAGTGTTGCTGGGAACAGATAATGGTAGTTGCCGCTTGCCTTATCAAAAATTGCCATGTTGGAATTGTCCTGCTTAACGAACAATGCCAACTTGTCATTCTCTGTTACGCCTTCGAAACCATCCAACTTAGAGGAAAGGTTAACGGCGGCAAATTCTGTCAATCCCTCTCCTGGATCAGGAGTCTCGCCAGATGCTGCCTCATCTGCAAATGCAGGAGCAAATGTTGTGAACAACATTCCAAGAACAAGCAGCATGCTGATTAAAGATTTGAATAATTTCATAATTTCTTCCTTTCTCAAATTAACTGCTTGCATTATCTAAATGAAAGTTCACGATAGATAACATAGACGAATCCCCAAACCTGCTGCAGAATACTGAAGAACAGTACGCCGATGAATACGATAACAACGGCTGCCAACAGAATTACGAGAGTAACCAACATTGTCTTACCAAATGAATACTGGTGAGTAATCATGGTACCGACTATAATCAACAATCCTGCCCAAACCAGACCGAATACTGTGAGGAATGTGTGCATTGCTCCCTCTTCGATGGTGATGCAGTAGCTGATCAAAACATTAGGAATGTACAGCACAGGGATGGGAAGTAATGCGTAGCAAGATGCCATAAAGATCTGCTTCATATTTCCTTCGCCGTCCAACAATGTTGTTGTACACCAGTTTGCAACAACCCACAGTGCCAAGGGGCCCAGAACAGCCAGGAACTCAATCCATACGTTAACCTTTGTTATGTCGTGAGGATTGAATGTGAATGCGGTCAGCTGCTTCTTAAGAACCAATGAGAAGATTGTAAGTGCAACAATACCGATTGCGATCCAGATATTTCCTCTGTTCTCCAGCTTGAGCTCATTAAAGCCCTTTACTGGATTGAGCATATTCCTGAACGCAAATTTCACCTTTTCGCTAAAGCATTGTGGATCCTTAGCCGGCTTACCCTCAGGACCATACTTCTTGAGGATCTGCCTCTTGCGAATTACCTTGAATACTACAAGTGCAATTGCCAAGACTACAAGACATGTCATAACGGTACCGAATGCATCGTCAATCAACTCGCTTCTCCTCTGCTTCCATGCGTTGGAGTAGTTAGTCTTCTTGTCGCCCAGCTTGAAATACTTCATAGCCTCGTCGTAGTTCTTGTTCATGTATTCAACACGACCTACGCCGATATATGCCAACTGGAAGTTTGCGTTGTGGTAGTCGATGATCTCCTGCCACAGCTTTGCTGCATCCTCCCACTTGCCCTCATCCTGCAGAGCAAGAGCCTCGAGGATGTATCCACCGTACTCGGTGATCTGGAACAATGATACATAGCCAGTTGTCTGGTCGAGAACCATGATATCTGTGCCGATGTACTCAATAGAAACAGGCTTCTTAAATGTACCAGCTCTGATTCCCAGACCGCCAAAGATGTACAGCAAGTTGCCGTCTGCATCGTATGTGAAGATACGGCCTCTGGTTGCGTCCAAAATGGAGTAGATTCCGTTGTTGGAGTCGTTATCCAAAAGGGCTACATCCACAATCTTGGAAACACCAGCCTGCTCTGTGGAGTAGTAGTTAATGTTAACGTCTCCACCAGGAGCAAACCATGATGTTCTGTAGAGAACGTCATTACCCAAGGGGTTCAATCTCTTAACAGAAGCATAACGGTCGTCGTCTGTACCCTGCTGAATGTGTGCCTGGAACTCATACTGAGATACTGCAGAAGATGTTACATAGATGAATGACAAGTCATCAATTGCAATTGAGCTGTACTCAGAAGGAGTAAAAGTGGCCTGTCTGGCCTTCTGCTCTCTTGTCATGAACCATCTCTTGATAACCTCAAAAACGGAAACACGAACCTTAGCTCTGCCAAAGAATGCTGTAAAGTTGCCATCAGCATCGAACTTAAGCAAGCCGGATGTTACGTTCTTGGCGGCTACATAGAGTCTGCCACCATCGTCTACAACCAATGTAAGAGGATAGTATACATATCCCTCTTCGAACAGGTCGGATTCTGGAGCACCCAAAAGTCTCTTAACCTCGTATGTCTCAGAATCGAACTGAACAATTCTTGAGTTGTTTGTATCACAAACGTAGAATGTTCCGTCATCGTCTACGAACAGACCCTGAGGCTCACAGAACTGATAATTTACTCCCTCAAAGGAATAGCCAGTAATTGATGCCTCAAGTGTCCATACATCGGGGTTGTGAGGCTGATAAGAGAAGATCAACAGACGACCCTTAGGTGTTGTATCAATTACCTCCTCGCCGGGAACGTCAGTTGTTGCATCCTCTGTCTCATCAGTTGTAACGTCGGTTGTTGCATCCTCCGTCACATCTGTTGTGACCTCTCCACCCTCTGTCTCATCCACAGGGGCTACGTCGCTGGAATCCTCTGTAACTGTAGCATCCTCTGTCACGGGAACGTCCTCTGTGGAGGGTTCACCCTCTGCTGTCGGTGCTATCCACTTAGAATCCAGGTAGTAAATCAGGTGATTCTCCTGGTCGCAGAACAGTGCTACCGGGTAAACCGCGGGGGACCCTACACCCTCAATCTTAGAGACATCAACAACTGAGGATACCTCATAAGCTGGAGGTGCATAAAGCACGTTCTTTGTAGAACTATATGTATAGTTCGAGAAGGCAGCTGTCTCAGCAAAAGCTGAATAGCAGCTGGATACCAACATAACTACAAGGAGAAGCAGTGCTGAAACTTTAATAAATCTATTCTTCATACAGTCCTCCTTACTTGATACCTGATGAGGCCATTGTCTCAACAACGTTGGACTCAGTCAGCATGAACATTACGATAGGAACGATCATGATGAATACGGCTACGGCAGAACCTGCACCCTGTCTGGCTACACCACCTGCCAGAATCTGGTTAAGGGCGTAGGGCAGAGTCTTGAGCTGCTCGCTGAATACGTAAACACCACCGGTTGTGTTCCACAGAGACTGGAATGAGAAGATGATCAATGTCAGCCAAGCT
Organism: Clostridia bacterium; assembly: GCA_045588325.1. Lineage (GTDB taxonomy): Bacteria > Bacillota > Clostridia > RGIG7378 > RGIG7378 > RGIG7378. Next base: position 6,186 of record JAZNEA010000014.1, on the reverse strand, counting down.
GGCTTAACGTTGGGCATCGCAATGCTCCAGTAAACTCTGAACTCGTTTGCTCCATCAATACGTGCGGATTCGCAAAGAGCTGTTGGGAGACCTTCCATGAACTGCTTCATAAGGAAGAGACCCATTGTGCTGGCGAATGCCGGAACAATAAGTGCAAGATATGTGTTCAACCAGCCCAGACCTGACAGAATCAAGTAGTTGGGAATGTATGTAACCGTTGCAGGGAACATCAATGCCCAAATAACAGCTGTGAACAGGAAGTTCTTGCCAGGGAATTCGTGCTTGGCCAGGGCAAAAGCTGCCATGGATGCCAAGAACAAGTGTCCCAAAGTACCGCATGCTGTAATGAATACGGTATTAAAAATATATCTCGAGAATGGTACCCATGACTCGGACATGATAATGAACAGGTCACTAAAGTTATCCAGTGTAGGGTTACGGGCAAAGAATCTCGGAGGGAATGCGAACAGCTCATCCATAGGCTTAACGGAGTTACTGATTGCATATACGAAGGGCAACAGCATGAATACGCCAACTGACAGCAGCATGATCATAATAGCTACGTCTCCGCTAACGGATCTGTTGGGTTTTCTTCTGTGAACGAACTTGCCTCCGATCTTTGTTACTTTCTCTTCTTTAATTTTAGGTTCTTTAGCTTTTCTTGCCATATCAAGTACCTACTTTCTGGAGAAGATTTTGTATCAGTCTGTTGAGACCGAGACAAGCGCCAAACAACAGTACCGCGATCGCCGATGCGTAGCCCATTTCGAATCGAACATCACCGTAGTCCTGAAGGTGGTTAACAATTGTATGAACCGCGTAGTCTGTGCTGGGGAATCCGCACATAGCTGTCATAATGGCAGCAGCTCCGAATGTGGAGGTGATGGACATAACAGCTGCGAACAACAACTGAGGCTTCATAGAAGGAAGGGTGATATACCACAACTCCTGCCATCTGTTGCTGATACCGTCAACATAGCCAGCCTCGTAAAGTTCTTTGTCGATACCCTGCAAACCTGCTACGTGAGACAAGAAACCGGCGCCCAAAGAACTCCACAGAGCAACCACGATACATACGAACATCATGTACTTGGTATCTGTTGTCCACTGGATGGCGGTATTAATGATACCCCAGTTCAACAGAACACCGTTGATCCAGCCATAGGAGTCTCCGGAGAACATAATGCTCCAGACCATGTAAACCTGACCGGAAATTGTTGGTGCATAGAATATCAGGATCATAATGGCACGAACCTTAGGTGGCAGCTCATTGATGAACCATGCAAATACGAATGCAGCCAGGTAGCCCAGAGGGCCAGTAATAATGGCAAATATGAATGTATTCTGAATAGCGAGGATGAATACATCATCATGCAGGAATAGGTTGAGGAAGTTATCCCATCCTATAAACTGCGGAGCCTCCAGAATATTATAGTAGGTGAAACTATAATATACGGAGATAATAACGGGAACGATTGTGAACATCACAAACAGAACGTAATAGGGGAGCAAGAACAAATAGGATGCCTTGTTTTCCTTAATACGACCCCAGAGAGTCCACTTCTTCTCGTAATCTTTGAGTTCACGTCTTTTCTTTTCTATAACTGCTGTACTCATTGTTTACTCCTTTCTGAAATGTCTCTCTTAGTTTCCGCCCTTGCCTGCTGCAATATCATCTGCAGTAGGAAGACCGAACTCTACACGCTTATTGGTAATCTCTTCGTTGATGGTACGCAGGTACTCAATCAATGTCTCACGAGGATCAACCTTATTGTATACGCACTTTCTGAATGCGTTGGAAAGGTGACGGCTTGTGAAGTAGCTACCAGGCAACTGAGGAATACCCTGTGCCCAGCCCCACTGCTCGAGAATCATGGCGTGATCCTTGGTTGTCCAGGAAATCTGTTCAAATGCCTCAAGGTTTGCAGTAGCATATCTTGCAGCAGAACCCATAACGGACTCCAAGTTCTTACCGAACTTAACCTGTGTATCTGCGGATGTCCACCACTTCATGAACTCCCAAGATGCATCGGGATCCTCTGTGGCAGAAAGCATCATACATGTATTACCTGTTGCAGCAACGCTTCTGTCGATATAAGTCTTGCCGTTCTCGTCTACACGCTCTGTGCCAGGAACGAGAGCCCAGCTCCACTTACCTCTGATCTCGGGAGCGAATACTGACAATGTGTTGTACAAGCTGTAATCGGAAATACCGATGGGCATCTCACCGATTCTGAAACGGTTGAGGAAGTCATAGGTTACCTCGCAACCATAGTCTGTATAGAACAGACACAGCAGCTCGAATGCCTCAATAGCCTCATCTGTATCCATTGCTGTTGCTGTACCATCGTCTGTGTACAACTGTCCACCGTGCTGATACAGGAACATGGAGTAGATTGACAATGTTGTGGCTACATCTGCCATAGATGCCAGACCGAATGCCAAGTTATGCTCAGCCAAGTCAGGCAAAATGGTGATAACGTCATTCCATGTCTCAGGAACAGTAAGTCCCAATTCGTCCATAACGTCTGTTCTGTAGAACAGCATGGGGAATGTCTCTGTCTCGGGCAGACCATAAACACCAACGTGTCCGTTGTTACCCTCGAACTTAAGAGCCTCAATAGCACTATCATTGAATCTCTTTGCAATCTCGTCGTAGTCGTCAAACTGTGTCAAATCATAAGCTGCGCTACGGATAGCATAGTTTACAGGCTCTGTGCACCATACCTGAACAACTACGTCAGGGCCGATACCTGCAACAACAGCAGGGAGCAGGTTACCGCCTGTAACCAACTGAAGGTTAACATAAACGGGATGTCCGGCTGCCTCTGTGGCTGGAACGAATGTGTCGTCAATCAATGCCTTGAGAACGTTGGACTGGTCACGACCTGTTGTAATCCATACAGTAATGTTGGAAGTGCCTTCGCCCTCCTCGTATACGTTACCGATGGAGCTATAGTCTGTGAAGAAAGACTGAATGAAGGCTCCAAACTCGTGAGCAATGCTCTGCCAGAATGTATCGTGGGCACGAGGCAACTCAGCCAGCTTATCCTGAGATGTAACATAGAAGCAATCCATCTCCAGAGGAGTAGCTGCCATGTTAATCATCCATGTGGACAATGAACCGATATTGGTCTTGAGCTGATCCATAGATTTTGGAATATTCTCCGGCTTAGCAACCAACTGTCTCAGCTGCTTAGCAAGGGTCTGCAAGGTACCAACCTTATCGCCCTTCTCACCATCGGTGAGAACCAGCAAATCCTCAATCATCTTATCCAACTCATTTGCTGTGTTCTCGAAAATGAGGATAACGCCAGGCAGTCTCTGATCAAGCTTGTAATCAGCATATGTATCAGGAGATGTACCTGTGATCATCAAGATCTTACGATAGCAAACGTTGAGCAAGTTAACCAACTCGTCGGCCCTGGTAATCAGAGAAGTCATGTCTCCGATGGAAGCCTCAAGTCTGATAGTGTGCTTGCCTGCTGTCAGATAGAATGTGTAGGGGTTGCCCTCTGCATCGCCAATTGTTTTGTTTTTCCAGCTATTCTCATAGGGGAACTGAATGTTCTCGCACTCTGCAAATGGAACTTCTCCATCGATCTTCAGGATACGAGTAGCATAGTTACCTCTGGCAATATTCTGTCTGTACTTGAGAGTGAGGCAATAGAGGCCATCCTCTGGAACCTCGATCTCATACTCAATCCACTGACCAGATGTATTCCAGGTCTCGCCGCCGATAGTATTGTACTTAATCTCAGAAACACTGTAGGGTGTAACGTTGGCAGAAGATCTGTTGCTCTGGGCAATCAATGTTGTGGAAGATGTATGAGAAGTAAGCTCTGCCTGATACATCTTGTAATAGCCATCGATAACATTCTTGTTGGTGAGGGCATTCAGGTACTCCTGATATGTAGGTGCAGCTACCTTATTTGCAATGGTAATCTGACCAATAACCAGGGGCTCCTTGGTTGCCTCAAATGTGATGGTGTTCTCACCGGCCTCAAGATAGAAGCTATAGGGCTCTACATAGTAACCATTGGGGTCAACAACGTATGTGCCATTCCACATGGGTGCCTCTTCAAGACCGGGACGAATGTCGTTGTTTCTGTTATCTACTGCGAATCCTGTAATTGGGTTAGTGTTAGCAGCAGTAACAGGCTTGTTCTTCCAGGTACGTACGAATAAAACTGTGCCTGCATCAAAGAATGGCAGTTCTCCGTTGATCAAGAACCTACGCTCTGCATCGGATCCCTTACCCTCTGTGGGACAGAACTCTACGAAAACCTGATAAAGTCCGGCTGTGGGAACTGTGAAGGAGTATGTGACTGTAGATGTCTCCTCTGTCTTAACTGCCTGGCCGCCCAAATAACCATTGTACTTATCTACAATAGTGTATCCGCTGGACTGGTCCTGCACCAAGTTGGAGGGGGTCACCGTAATAACATCGGTGGGTCTGAAATCAGACTTAACGTGCTCGATGTAGTACGCATATGAATCCATATCGATGTACGCAGGGTCATTCAATATGGTCTCAATGGTAATACCCTCACCGCTAAAGTCGTCAGAGCCTACATCCTCAGTGGCTTCGCCTTCACTGCCTGCTGTGTCTCCAGCACTGTCACCATCTGCTGCAAATGCCACAATAACACCTGCAACGCAGACGATAGCCAATGCCAACAGAACAGCAATGAATTTGGTCCATTTTGACATGTCTCTTCCTCGCTTTGTTTGTAATACTCAGGTTTTATTTGCTCAAAATTCAAACAAAGAAAACCCCGTTCAGTTTATCACGGGATTTAGGAAAAGTCAACAATAATTTGGGGGAAAATATATTAAATGTGACGAAATGTCACAATTTGGAATTTTAATGTCATGATGAAGTTGTACATATGAATAATACACCCTTGCATTATTCAATGTCAATAAAACAAGCGCTTATATTTGCACTTATTTTTGTGAATTTCTAATATCTTTGACACCGCCTATTCATGTGTATATAATTCCCTTTCGGGAGGAATAGCATACAATGTCATCGCATCGCAGATTTATCGTTATTTGGGCCATATCTTGCACCATTCTATGCATAGGACTGGTCTGTGCCCTCGTTATAATAGCCAATGATTCTAATAGGTATATAGGAGAGTTACAGTCCCAGATCGAACAGGACCGCCAACAACAGCAGCAACTTAGCGAAGACCTCGCCCAGCTGCAGAGCCAATTTGACCTGTTGCAGGCCGGACAAACTCAGTTGGGTCTGGATTTTGCCACATCCTCCGCTCCTGGCTCCATACACAGCTTTTCCCAGGCCGCATTACAGGACGGTATCGCCGGAACAATAACTAAGCCAAACATTCCCGGCATTGACTCAGGCATAGAAACCGTCTGGTCGGCGCTAAATGTTCTCAAGTGGGCATACACTGAGGATGCCTTGTCCCACAAGTACGTCTCATCCAACGACGTATCCTCTGTTATCAATAGCACTAATAATATCATCAACGCCCTGGAGCATTATCCTGACAGATGGCCCACCGACGGAGGAGTTATCACATCATACTTTGGGTATCGTGCAGATCCATTTACCAACGAGACCAAATATCACAGCGGTGTGGATATTGCTGTCAACACGGGCACCAATGTTTACGCCTGCGGTGCCGGCAAGGTGTATTATGCTGGCTATGACGAGGGTGGCTATGGTTATTTTATCATGATTGACCACGGCAACGGGCTGGTCTCTCTGTATGGACACCTCTCCAAGATAAAGGTTTCCACCGGACAAACGGTGAGCAAGGGACAGATTATAGGATTGTCGGGCAGTTCCGGCCGCAGCACCGGCCCTCACCTGCATGCAGAGCTCAGATTGAATGGCACCCGCGTCACGCCAAAGTTTAATCACTAAGTTTGAGCTATTTGAGCTAATAGATAAGAGTTAAGAGATAAAAAAGTGGGTTAGTTTATAGTTGGAAAACTATTAGCTAACCCACTTTCTTTACTTTTCACTTTTTGAGATAAGAGATAATAAAGTTGGTTAACTGCTAACTCTTAGCTATCCCACTTTCTTCACTCTTCACTCTTAGTTCTTAACTGAACTCTTCACTCTTCACTCTTAGTTCTTAACTGAACTCTTCACTCTTCACTCTTAGTTCTTAACTGCCCTTTTCACTCTTAACTCTTAACTTTCCCACT
>JAZNEA010000013.1:0-13301 GCA_045588325.1 Clostridia bacterium | reverse complement strand
AAGTATAACATATGAAAATCAAAAGGCTATTTTAGAGGACGAATTGCAGAGTACGAGGAGTATTCTTAACATAATAACAATGTTTCTTTGTATTGTATCAGGAATAAGCATAATGAGTATTGTGTTTTTTTCTGTAAAAGAGAGAATCCCAGAAGTAGGCATAAGGAAGGCATTCGGGGCAACAAGTATGGATATTCTGGTACTATTCGTATTTGAAATGGTATTTATAGGATTTCTTACATCATTAGTTGCTACATGTCTTAGTATAATACTTGCAAAGGTAATTTCTCTATATTTATATGAAAAGATGATGATAAATTTCCCAATATGCATTGAAATTCGACATATGTTATTACCTATATTATTAGGTGTTCTGGAAGCCGTGATTTGCAGTATTCCTCCAGGTTTATATGCTGCAAAAATTGAGGTAACAAAGGCTTTGAGATTTGAGTAATGAAACATTGAGAATGGTGCCGTTTTTGTAATCACCACATCTACAATAACAAAACAACCACTGCGCTGGACACTATGATAGGGATCATGGCATAGCGCAGTTTTTGGGTTTAGCAGGATGCTTTGCCAAAAAATACCAGATTTAGTTTTTTCGTTAACTAATATGATTATTAATAATTAAGATTTATAAAAAATTAATTGAAACAAAACAAAAGTTGAGTAGAATTACCTAGTGGTACGTACATAAAAATGAATAATTTATTGAGGTGGCCTCTAAAGAAGTTTACATGGAATTAAAACATTTAAAGAAAATTATCTTTACTACACTAATAATTGTAATGTGCGTGACTTCACCAGCATCTATGTCTATAGCTTCTGCTGCAACTGATATTGAGTCATCAACTTATGGCTTTTCTGTAGATTTAAATTATTTTTATAAACCCATTTGGTATACTACAGTAACAACCAATTGTTATTATAACGGAAAGCTAATAGGAGTTTGCACAACAAATATTGGAATAGCTAGAGCAAGATCTAAAGCATCTGATGGACAATACATGGATAATGTTTTTGTCCGTTGTACAATGAAAGGAAAATATCCAACTAAGAACTATTGTGGTTATAGTGACGAATTAACTATTGCGTCAACTCTTCCTACTTCAGCATCTCTTATGGCCTATTCCCCAACACAACTTGCCACAGAAACTAGTTATACTCTAGGAATAGAGGCAAACAATGATAAGACTGTAGGAATTTCTGCTTCCACAACTATTACAAAGAAAGCTTTGGATATAGATAGTTATTCTGACACCTCAGCACGTTTGTATAAAACTACATATACATACAACCATCCAATTTTAAGATGGAATTGGGCATTGTCTAAATATAGCTATAACGAAAGTATTCAGAAAGCACATTATGTAATGAAAACTGGTTCGTCAAAATATAAGGCATTGATTACAGTATCTCCTCGATTTGAAAGATTTGATATGGAGCCCTGCTATTCCGCATCTACTTACCTTCAGCATATAAAAGTTAACCATAATATTACGCTCACTACACCATATTAATAGGAATTAATAATATGAAAAAACTATTTGTTATTATTTTAATATGTGTTGCCGCAATTGGACTTGTTTATGGAGTTCTTGCAGGTGTTGGAGTAGTTCCTATTCCTGAGTTTGTGCGTAATCTTTTTGGCGACAAGGGTTTTATTACGAGCATAGAGCGAATTGAATTACTCATTAGCGATACATATCCTACAGATATAATTGTTCTTGGTGATGATATAGGGTTCGAAGGAGAGGTTTCATATCGTCTTATCGAAACTGCCAATGAAGAAAGTTTGAATGCAAAACCAAACTGTAGTTATTCCTTTCTCGTTATAAATGATTTGTCTGGAAACGTACATCTATCTGAAGATGAGATTTTGTTGATAGACAGTATGATTCAAAAAGAAAAATTCTGTTTGCTATATTTGGGAGAGAAATATGCTACCCTGTGGGATGAACCAGAAGAATACATAGCAAATGTAGAAGGAAATTTAAGTTATAGATATTTTGTTGTGAATAATGTGCCTCGTAGATTTATTGGGGCCTGGGGAGCACAAGAGGAAGAATTAAAAGTAATATATCCCTATCTTTTAGGAGATGTTGTGCTTTATGAAATAGAAGCTTTTTTATTGGATATTAATTAAACATAGGAGGAATGGGATAATACCTGTTCCTTCTCTATTTATGGAGAAGGAAATGATACGCATAGAACAGCTTACAAAAAAATATACTACTCTTTCTGGAGAGGTTTTGGCAACAGATAACGTAAACTTGCATTTTTCGTGCAATGGGTTATACATGATCCTCGGCAAAAGTGGATGTGGAAAAACAACATTACTAAACATTCTAAGTGGCTTAGATAAATACGATGAGGGTTGTATATACATTCACGGTACCGATATAGGTGGTTTCTCTGAAAATGAATTAGATGATTACCGTAATTTAAAAATCGGCGTCGTTTTCCAAGAATATAATTTAATTCCTGACTTGTCAGTGTTTGATAATTTGCAATTAGTATTGGAAATCCAAGAATGGGATGGGAAAAGTATTGAGCAAATTAAAGTCTTAATTAAAGAAACTTTAGAAAAAGTTGGCTTAGATGGATATGAGTCTCGCAGAATCAATGAATTGAGTGGAGGCGAGAGACAGCGTGTCGCAGTTGCTCGTGCCCTTATTAAGAGACCTAATATTATTTTTGCAGATGAACCAACTGGTAATTTGGATTCAAAGACAAGTAATGTTATGTTTGAACTCCTTAGTCAAATATCTAAGGAGTATGTAGTTATCGTTGTTACACATGATAGAGATTCCGCATTCCGCTATGGAGATACTGTAATAGAGATGGAAAATGGTCATGTTGCAAATGTAAAAAAGCAGTTTAAGGAAAAACAGAATTTCATATACTCTTTATCTCTTATTAAAAACAAGGGTCAGGAGGAGAAAGTGGAATTGACGTATGATAATCTTGGGCAGTTTTTAGCTGAATTAGTTTCCGACGCGGAACATCAAGATACTATTACGCTTTCGTCAATAAAAGTAGAGAAGGATAACAGGGTACTTGATGATGAGAAAAAAGGCAACAAAGAAAGGTTAAACAAACAGTCTCGAAAACTCTCTTTTTACTATCGTCTGCAATTGGCAGGTGCTTTCCTTAAGAAAAAGAAATTGACTTTGTTGTTGACTACATGTGTTCTAGCATTGTCACTAGGACTATTCTTTTGTGCAATCACAACCACTTTCTATCAAAGTGAAAAATCTATCACATTGTATATGAATACATATCAGCCAAAGTTAATTCCAGTGTATGCTGAAAAATCATACTGTGATTCTTTTTATCAAACATACTCCCAAACTTTAACTAAGGGAGGATATTTATCTGCGTTATTAGAGGAAATTTTGCCAGAATCAATTAAAAAAGTTGAAGCAATATATGATTGTGAATTTTATAAATTGACAGATGATGAGTATAGTACAGATTATGCATATGGTGTTACAACGCTTTATGCGCCAAATGAATATATGGAAAGTGCATCAATAGAAGGAGAGTATCCACAAAATAATAATGAGTGCTTAATTACAGACTATCTTTCATCTGAGCTAGGAGTAAAAATTGGTGATGTAATAAGTAACCATCATCAAGAACTGAAAGTTACAGGTATTATTCAAACAGATTATATTGGCTATCAATTAAAGATGAAAATATTGCATGGAAGTGATAGTCCATACGTAGAGTATTATCTGCGCTATCGATATAACGTTGTTTGTTGTAGGTCGCAGTTACTACATGAAGATATGCCTCAAAGTAATAATAGAATTATGTTGGCTATGTCTGATTTTACTACATCTTCTAAGGAAATAAGTTATAGAGAGAGTAATTTCTATTACGATAGTGTTCAGAATATTAACCAAGAGAATCTTATTGCAGGTCGAATGCCTCAAGCAGATAATGAGGTTTTGGTTTCAGAAAGTTTTATGTTTCTTAAGAATCTGGAGATGAATTTGTCAAAGTTTGAACCTTTTTTTGGAGAATTTGTAGATATTCAACAGGAGAAGTTTAATGAATGCCATTCTATGAATTTGGATTTAAGTGATTTTTTCCCTCAAGGAATAACTGTTGTTGGAGTTGTATCTGGGGTAGATTTAGAGACATTAAACGCAGATGTGTATGTCTCAGAAAGAATTTGGGGAGAAATAGCTCAACTTTATTATGATCAGTATGCAGCATCTGTGTTGTGTTATGTAAGCGAAGGTGATTATGGAACTTTGGTGCAGGAGCTAACACGAAACTCATTGCGTATAGAGGAGCCAGCAGTTATTCGAATTTATGAATTTTCTGATACGCTTAATGTAATGCGTGCATTCTTGGTTACACTGCTAATAGTAATCATTTTACTTTGTGGAATAATGCTGGCTAACTTTATACACATTTCTATGAGGAGCAACAAGAGAAACATCGGAATTTTGCGAGCTTTAGGCATTTCAATGAAGGATATATCCGGATTATTTACAATTGAGTCATGGACTGTTTATGGACTTTCTGTATTGTTAAGCGTTCCGGTGGTTCTAATTATTCAGAACATTGCAAATAATATATATTTGGAAGGTATAAAGGAAAATCCACATAACATTATTTCTTGGAACTGGACTGCTGAAATGGTGGTATTGGTAGTTGGAACTATTGTATGTTTCTTTGCATTACAAGTACCATTACGAAAGCTTAAGAAATCAAAACTGATTGAGTTGATTCGATAACAATGTCTTAGAGATCGTGAAGAAGTGTCAGGAAAAGATATATAATAAAAAAGTGAAGAACCAATTTTTGGGCTAAATATGGGTTTAACGGGGATTTGCGCGGAATTTGCATACAAACGAATGGGGATTTGCGTAATCGCCACACCTACAATAACAAAACAACCACTGCGCTGGACACTATGATAGGGATCATGGCATAGCGCAGTTTTTTTATGCCCGCGGAGCCAAAGTAGACAGAAATCACATACATGACTGTGTCACCACAGCCTAAAAGGATGGCAGCTTGTATGCCTATGGCAGAGTCTGGCCCGAACTGCTCCATTATGTCCGCTCCCAAGGTGGCAGATGCAGAGCCGGATATGGGTTTTAGGATGGCAAGGGGGAGTAATTCTGGAGATAGCCCCAAGGCTGTGGCAATAGGAGAAACCATATTGCTAATTAACTGTGCCGCTCCACCTATTCTAAATACAGTAACAGCAGTAACTAACCCTACCATAACAGGGACAAGCTTAACAAGGGTTGGCAATCCCTGTTTAACACCGTCCACAAAGGCATCGAAAACAGGAACCTTTTTAATATACCCTATTACCAAGATAAGCAACACAATAACAGGCAGAGCATATGCCCCTATGATTTCCGTTATGCCTGACATACAAGGGCCTCCTTTTTGTTAGGGCAAGTTCTTGTAATAGAGGATAGGATGCTGCACATGGCACAGGCAACAATACCACAAGCAAGAGAGATTGTCTGAACAAGCCATATGCGAGGTAAAATAGAAGAGGCTACAAGAGCACCACAGCTTTGACGGATAGACAGGACCATGGTGGGGACCAGTTGTATTCCTGCCACATTTAGGAGTAGGAACATGATCATATTGTGGGAGGCAGTGTCGTCGGTGCGGTCCTGTATCTTTAGCTCCTGCACAGCCTTTATCCCAAGTGGAGTAGCAGCATTGCCAACACCAAGCATATTCGCCACGAGATTCATGGAGATAGCCCTTGCAGCATCGCAGTCCTTGGGTAGGTTTGGCATTAAGAGGTGTATTATTGGCCAGAGCATGTTGCTAAGCCATGTTAATATGCCGGCACGAGAGGCAATCTCTGTAAGTCCGCTCCACAGACAAAACATGCCAGCAAGCCCTAAGGTTATCTGTATCCCATCCCCAGCTCCTTGGATAAAGGCTTGGGAAACATCTCCTGGATGCCCAGAAACCATGCCCATTACGGCACCGGAAAGTAGCAGAAATAGCCACACAAAACTTAGCATGTAAAACTCCAAAGTAGGTTTGGGAAAGTTTATGATGTGGCAGCCGAGAAATATTACAGCCGCCTTGGTAGGTGGAACACTCGTCTTGCGTCATGCCCGTAACTATCATATAATAACCATATCTATGCGTTAGCATGGAACAATTGGAAAGGAGAGCGGCACATTTGTCGCAACACCCAACATGTCAAAGAATTATTACATTACAACAGCTATTGCTTACACATCTGGCAAGCCTCATATAGGCAACTGCTACGAGGCAGTTTTGGCAGATGCCATCGCCCGTTACAAGAGATACCAGGGCTATAATGTTTTCTACCAGACAGGTACAGACGAACATGGACAAAAGATTGAGGAAAAGGCAGCCGCAGCAGGAGTTACACCCAAGGAGTACGTAGACAACGTAGCCGGTGTTATTCAAGGCCTCTGGGACATGCTCAACACCTCTTACGATAAATTCATTAGAACAACAGACGACTACCACGAAAAGTGCGTACAGGAGATCTTTACAAGACTTTACGAGCAGGGAGACATTTATAAGGGTGCATACGAGGGTATGTACTGCACACCATGCGAATCCTTCTGGACAGAGTCTCAGTTAGTAGATGGCAAGTGCCCTGACTGTGGCAGAGAGTGTCAGCCGGCTAAGGAGGAGGCATACTTCTTCCGTATGAGCAAGTACGCTCAGCGCCTTATTGACCATATCGAGGCACATCCTGAGTTCATTCAGCCTGTTTCCCGCAAGAACGAGATGATGAACAACTTCTTAAAGCCGGGGCTTCAGGACCTTTGTGTTTCCCGCAGTTCCTTTAAGTGGGGTATTCAGGTTCCCTTTGACCCAAAACATGTTGTATACGTATGGCTTGATGCTCTTACTAACTATATTACCGGTATCGGCTACAACCCTCTGGGAGACAGCACAGAGCAGTTCGGTGAGCTGTGGCCTGCCGACCTTCACCTTATTGGCAAGGATATTATTCGTTTCCATACAATTTACTGGCCTATTTTCCTTATGGCCCTCGATTTGCCATTGCCCAAGCAGGTATTTGGTCACCCCTGGCTTTTGCAGAACGGCGACAAGATGTCAAAGTCCCGCGGCAACCTTATTTATGCAGACGATCTGGTTAAGCTTTTCGGCGTAGACGCAGTTAGATATTTTGTCCTCCACGAGATGCCTTTTGAGAGTGACGGCTCCATTACTTGGGATCTGATGGTGGAGAGAATTAACTCCGATCTGGCCAACACAATGGGCAACCTGGTTAACCGTACAATTGCCATGAGCAACAAGTATTTCGGCGGGCAGGTAGCAGACGGCGGCGTTGTTGCCGATGTGGACGCAGACCTCAAGGCGGTTGCTACATCCTGCGTGGACAAGGTAACAGCCAAGATGGAGGAGCTGAGGGTAGCAGACGCCATTACCGAGATATTCAACTTATTCAAGCGCTGCAACAAGTATATTGACGAGACAGAACCCTGGGTATTGGCCAAGAATCCCGACTGCGCAGATAGGCTCAAGACAGTTCTTTACAATTTGGTAGAGAGCATTGTTATTGGCGCATCCCTGTTGGAGTCCTTTATGCCGGACACATCTGCCAGGATTCTCAAGATGCTCAACAGCCCTGCCAGAAAGATTGAGGAGCTTTCCACATTTGGCCTTTATAATGGTGGACAGGTTACAGACAAGCCTGAGATTCTCTTTGCCAGACTGGATACGGAAGTTGTTAATCAGCAGGTAGACGAGCTTTTGGCCCAGGCACAGGGTCCTCAGACACAGCCAAGGCCGGAGTCTAAGGAGCTCATTGACTACGAGGCTTTCACAAAGCTGGAGCTGAGAGTTGGAGAGATTAAGGCGTGTGAGAGAGTAGCTAAGAGCAAAAAGCTTCTGTGCAGCCAGATTGATTTGGGCTACGAGGTAAGACAGGTGGTTTCCGGTATTGCTCAGTTCTATACACCGGAGGAAATGGTAGGCAAGAGAGTTGTTGTGGTAACAAATCTCAAGCCAGTCAAGCTCTGCGGCGTTGAGTCCAACGGTATGGTGCTCTGCGCATCCGAGGGCGACAAGCTGTGCATCGTAACTCCTGAGAAGGCTATTCCACTTGGTTCAGAGGTTAGCTAATGATTTTTGATACCCACGCACACTATGATTGCCAGGCATACGATCAGGATAGGGAGCAGTTGCTGCAGGAGATGCATTCCACAGGCAATGTGGGGCTCATTCTCAATTGCGCAGATGGCATAGAGTCCTGCTGCAGGATTTTGGACCTCTTTGACAAATATGACTTTGTGTATGGAGCCATGGGTATTCATCCGGAGAGGGTAGAGGACCTTACGGATGAGAACCTGAGCCGGATTCAGCAGATGGCGGCAACTAACCCAAAGGTCAAGGCCATAGGAGAAGTGGGGCTGGACTACGTAAATGGCGGCGACAGAGACCAACAACATAGGCTCTTTGTACGTCAAATCGGTATCAGTCGTGAGCTGGGTTTGCCCTTAGTCATTCATGACAGGGAGGCTCATCAGGATACGCTGACTATTCTCAGGCAGGAGAGAGCCTGGGAGGTAGGTGGCGTTATGCATTGTTATAGCGGCAGTCGCGAAATGCTACCCCAGGTGCTGGACCTTAACATGCTGATTGGCATAGGAGGGGTTGTCACCTTTAAGAACGCAGTCAAGGTTCGGCAGGTGGTAGAGGCCTTGCCTCAGGATAAGCTCATTGTGGAGACAGATGCTCCATATATGGCGCCTACTCCCCATAGAGGTCATCGCAACCGCTCCGACTACATAAAATATGTTTTGGAGCAGATTGGGGACATATGGAATGTTTCTCCGGAAAATGTGGAGAATATAACATATGAGAATGGCGCGAGGCTATTCAAGATTTAGAGAAAGATGGACATAATGAGAAAGATATTCGATTTCCTTAAAACCCATGATATTGTGACAGCCAGTCTGGCGGTGCTGTTGGCCGTGGGATTAGGCTTTGCATTGTCTGCCACGGTGAATAATACTCTGTTGGCGCCCCAGTCCGGCCGTACACCTGAGGTGACGGAGACCGTGGTTGAGACAGAGGAAGTCAAGAGATACATGGAGTCCAGAGAACAGATTGCCAAGCCCGAATTCTTTATCCAACAGGATATAGAGGAGCAGGAACCGGAGTCTTCTGCAAAATTGGTGACATATATTGCCGACGGCATTACAACCAAGGTTTACTGCATGGAGGAAACTGTTGGACAGCTGTTTGAACTGGCGGGAGTTACCATTGACTCATCCGACCGATTGGAGCAGCGTGAGTATTCCTGGAGTGAGGCAGCATCTGGAGTGCTTTCCACGGACAGCTCCTTAGAGGACGGCATGGTAATAAATGTTGTGCGTGTGGACAGTGAGTATGTCCAGCAAGAAATTTCTGTGGCATATACCACAACATACAGGGACAATAACACCATGGACAAGGGCACATCCAAGGTTGTACAAAAGGGTGTCAACGGCAAGACTGTTGAGACATACAAGGTGGTTCGTGAGAATGGCCAGGTAGTGTCGAGAGAAAAGGTTTCTACTCAGGTGGTGAGCTACCCCACCAACGAAATTGTTGATGTGGGAACAGTACCTGTATTCTATGCCTCTGACGGAACCAAGGTTCGCTATTCCAAAAAGATATATGTAAAGCTGACCTGTTACACAGCCAGCTACAAGGATACGGGCAAAAATCCTGACCATCCCGAGTTTGGAATCACATATTCGGGATATAAGGCCAGAATAGGCATAGTAGCCTGTGATCCAAAATATATCCCACTGAACACCAACCTGTATGTAACCATAGACGGACAGAAGGATTATGGTTTCTGCTGGACTGGCGACATCGGCGGAGGAGTTAAGGGAAATCATCTGGATTTGTATGTAAATACTCAGGCAGAGTCTGACGGCTTTGGAGTTAAGTATGGCTACGCCTATGTGCTGTACAACCAGACGGGATATCCATTCTAAGGTGACAATATGATGAACAAGAACATTTGCTGCAGCTTGCTGAAGGCTGGCGGCATTCACCCTGACAAAAATCTGGGGCAGAATTTTCTGTGCAACCAGCAGGTTATAGAGGATATCGTCTCCGCTGTTGGTGCAACGGAGCAGGACACGGTTGTGGAGATAGGTTGTGGCATTGGCGCTCTCACATACGAGTTGTGTGGACAGGCTGGACAGGTCATAGGAGTTGAGTTGGACAAGAGAGTCCTGCCGGTTCTGGAGTCCAGGCTACAGGAGTTCCCCAATCACAGGATAATCAACAAGGACGTGTTAGAGACAGATTTTAGCGATTTTGGCCCCAGGATCAAGGTGGTGGGCAATCTGCCTTACTATATCACCACAGAGATAATGAAGAGGCTTTTTGCCTTCCACAAGCATATTTCAGATATCACCGTAATGATGCAGACTGAGGTAGCCAACAAGGTGGTGGCAGGTCCTGGAAAGGACGGCTATGGGCTAATGTCCATAATGGCTGCCAACTACGGAGAGGTTGAGGTGGTAACCCATGTGGACGGATCCAATTTCTACCCACCAGCGCCCGTTCAATCCACAGTGCTACATATTCGCTTGTTAGAACAGCCCCGCGCCGTTACGAGTGACGAGGAGCATATGTTCCGTTTTATCAAGGATGCGCTGTTGCTGAGGCGCAAGACCTTGCTGAATTCCCTTGCCGCGGCAGGATATTTCGGGGGCGATAAGGCCCAGATACAGCAGGCTATTGAGAGAGCCGGTGTGGAGTCTTCGGCTCGTGCAGAAAAGCTTTCCCTGCAGCAACTGGCCGATTTGGCAGAACAATTTCACAAATAATATACACAACTGAATAATTTGTTTCGTCGGTGGAAAACTCTAACTAACAAAAAAGTATGGAGGACATTCCGATGAGTAAAAAAAACCTTGGCTGGGGCCACAAATGGACTGCAATTTGTTTTGTGACCCTGGCCTTAATATTTCTTGCCTTGGGGGTAGTGATGTGCGAAGCCGACAGGGCTGTGAAGCAGGCAGAGGAGCTGTCCTCAGCAGTTCTTCGACTGCACATAGTAGCCAACAGCGATTCTCAGGAGGATCAAAACCTGAAACTCCAGGTTCGTGATGCCATGGCCCAGGAGGTTGAACGGCTACTGGAAGGGCAGGATGGCACAAAGGAGCAGGTTCTCCAGGTAGTGGAGGAAAACCTGGGATTGTTGGAGGAGATAGGTAGTTCAGTTGTGCACCAGGCAGGCAAGGACTACCAGGTTACAGCTGCCGTTTGCAACAGGCCATTTCCCACAAAGGAGTATTTGGATCTGTCATTGCCCGCATGGGATTATGATTGCCTGTATGTGACCATCGGGGATGCCGTAGGCAAAAACTGGTGGTGCGTATTGTTCCCACAGCTGTGCTTTAAGGAGGGAATTGTGGGGAGATTGGAGCCAGAGTCACAGGAATACCTGGAGGACAGTCTGTCTGCCGACACCTACGATATGATAACTGTAAATGCAGAAGAAAAACCTGTCCGTGTACAGGTCAGGTTTAAGATAGTCGAAATTATTCAAGGGATAAAAGAGGCGTTTAGAGGAGATTAGTCCTCGACTGCACCCTCGTCAGAGCGGTATGCGGCAAAACTCTCTATGAGGTCCATAAGGTCCTTACAGCCAGTACCCTTTAGTGCAGAGAAGGGGAGGATACCCTCGGCGCTCTCCAGGCCCAGAGTTTCCTTAATGACCTTAATGCTCTCGGACTGTTGGCGAGCAGACAGCTTGTCAGCCTTGTTAGCCAGGATGACAAAGGGCATACCCTTGGCAATCATCCAGCTGACCATGGCACAGTCGTCCACTGTTGGTTTATGTCGGATGTCCACAATCTGAACACAGATGCCTCGCTCCTTGGCGAACTCCAGGTATGTATCGATAACATTGGCCCAACGCTGGCGCTCCTGCTTGGAGACGCTGGCATAGCCATATCCAGGCAAATCTACAAAATATACCTGGTTGTCCACATCAAAAAAGTTAATATGCTGTGTCTTGCCGGGCGTGGCACCCACTCTGGCGAAATTCTTGCGGTTGAGCAGGCGATTGATAACGGAGGATTTGCCAACGTTGGATCTGCCTGAGAAAACTATATGAGGTCTATCGTCAGTAGGAAAATCTGCCAACTTGACGGCAGATAACAAAAACTTGACCTTGTTAACGTTCATAAACAAAAGCTCCTCGTACTGGGGGTATGTGCATAAAAGTGTATCACAAAGAGCAGGTGTGGGCAAATAAGTGCAACTAAATAATCTTAGTGCAACATGCACAAAAACAAATAGCCAATTTGTGCAACTTCGTCAAACTTGCGTCTTGAAAGAGGTGGTTGGTAGCCGTATAATACTGCAAGAAAGAAACGCTTTAGCACACTAAAGGCAAGAATCACTAAAGTGCCAGCAGGACTTTCAAATATTATACAGGAGGTGCACGCTATGATTATCACACAAGGTGCATATGAATTTATCAAAGAAGTTTACCAGCGTACAGAGCGTAACCAGCCTCTGAGCAGCACGATTGTAAACATGTACATTACCGGATCTACCTATGACAGACTCAAGATTAAGGGATACCTGATCGAGTTAGCAGAGGCAGGCATTATTGAATACGTATCCCAGTTTGGAACAGCGCCAGTTGCAAACGGCTTTAGGTTCCAGAATATTGACCAGATCAGAAACTACGTACACGCGGCATAGGTAGTGTTACTTTGGAACGACCCAAAGTAACCAAAGGTCGCCGGCTACTCCCGCAAGCGCCGGAGGCACGGCTTAGGGCTTTGCCCTAAGAACCCGAGTCTCACTAACTAAGAACTAAGAGTGAAGAGTGAAGAAAATTGGCTAGTTAGAAGTTAAAAGTTAAGAGTGAAAAGTGAAAAACACTGGTTGCTATGTTCCTATGGTCGGAGCGAAGCCCCGCTTCGAAAGTGATCACTTGGAAGTTGACCAACTATTCGCTAGCCAACTTTTTTATCTCTTATCTCTTAGTTATTAGCTAAAAAAGACACGCTCCTCGGCGTGTCTTTTTTGCTTTAAATTCGGTTTAGCTAAGCAATGCTCTGTCACTGGCGAACTCTGTGCCACTGGCCTTGGAGAACTGTTCCAGGAGCATCTCCACGGTGAGCTTTTTCTTTTCTTCGCCGCTGACATCAAAGATGATGCGTCCGGCGTTCATCATGATAAGACGATTGCCGTGTGCGATAGCGTCCTTCATGTTGTGTGTAATCATCAGCGTAGTCAGCTTTTCTTCAGAGATGAATTTGTCT
>JAZNEA010000012.1:0-6530 GCA_045588325.1 Clostridia bacterium | reverse complement strand
GAGTTGCGATTTTGCGCTTTCAATGATTTCATCAATACAGCGGAAATGAGTGGCGGTTTCAATAATATCATCAACACGCACGCCTTCCTCCGTTAAACCAATGGTGTTAGTTTCAAAGATATAGCGTGTCTGATCGTGGGTGAGGCGACTACCTTCGATGTGATTGGAGTTATAGGTCAGTTCGATCTGTATTTTATGATAAATTCCGCCGTGGGTCTGACTGCGCTTTTCCTCTTTCAGAATATCTAGCAACGTCTGTGGTGCCGGGTTGCTCTTATTGCTTCTTTCGGGCTTCTCAGCGTTTTCGGGGATGTTCCATGTCTTGCCTGTAATGAAAGCACCGGGAACACGACCGGCAGCACAATAATTCCGAACGCTACGCTCGGATGTATTCCAAAGCAAAGCGACCTCTTTAACGGATAAATATTTCATATGCAGACCTCCAAATTACCTGTTAATAGTATATCATAATATCGGCAATATTCAATGCGATTAAATGATTTGTGTCAGTATTTTTTTGCCGATAACGGCATTTTTATGCAAAACAAAACCGACCGGCAAAATACTGATCGGTTTTGTTTGCACTCGTCAATCGGCTAATTTCATCGGATACTCAAAATATCCTTATGAGAAGCCGCATTTGCGACGCCTTGTTGTCTTATGATTGCGACCATGCCGGGCATGCTGCTATTGCATGTTATTGCCGAATCTCCTGATCTTGCGAGTAGTGGTCTTCTCAAGCTCTGATCTCAGAACCTCAGTAATCCTGATCCTCTTATAGGGAGCAACCTGGCTGTTAATCTCTGCTACCATATCCACAATTGCCTTTTCCTGCTCGGCATATGTGGACTCGTGGCCCAGCTTTTCTGTAAGGACTGCCGCATTGGGGAATATCTTGGCCTTTACACATGTCTCGTTGTGATTGTCCTTAGCCGGCACCACCAAACACTCCTGGACTATATCGTACTGCTGAATTCTGGACTCAATCTCCTCAGGATAAATGTTCTTGCCATTGCTGGTAACTATAACGTTCTTCTTACGGCCTGTGATATACACGTAGCCCTCGTCGTCGATGCGGCCCAAATCTCCTGTGCGGAAGAATCCATCCTCTGTAAACACAGCCTCGTTGGCCTCGGGGTCCTCGTAGTAACCCAGCATAATATTCTCGCCTGCTGCCAGGATCTCTCCAATGCCCTCCTCATTGGGCTCGTCAATCTTGATAGTTACTCCAGGAATGGGGAATCCGGTGGAATCTGCCTTAAGATAAAAGTCGTTGTTGCCAACAAGAAGGGGTGAGCACTCGGTGAGACCGTATCCCTGTAGTGTGCGGAAACCCAGAGAGTTAAAATCCTCTACCAGGTGAGGGCTAACCTCGGCGCCACCCACGATAATCAGTCGCAGATTGCCTCCAAACTGTTTCTTAACCTTGCCACGAATAGCCGCCTGCACAAAGAACGGGCATTTTGCCATGGCCTCTGCAATGGTCAATGTCTCAAAATACTTCTTATACTTAGCTGGCACCTTGCCTGCCAAGCTCTTGGATATGCGGCTGTCCAAAACCTGTAACAGAGCAGGAACAACTACGATAACGGAGGGCTGGTACTCTGCCATGTTCTGGGCAACTCTCGTAAGTCCATCGGCAAAGGATATGCAAGCTCCCTTGGAGAAAACAGTCATAAAACCCAATGTGCACTCATATGTGTGATGCAGGGGCAATATAGACAATGTCTTGTCGCTGGTTCTGATATTAACAATCCTGTTGGTAAAAGAGATGTCGGAGCAGATATTGTCCTGTGACAAGCAAACGCCCTTGGCCTTGCCGCTGGTGCCGGAAGTGAAGATGAGAACTCTCATCTCGTCCTTGGCCGGGTTGGGAATATTGTCAACACGGGTGGAATCTGCATCCCCGTTGTCCTCTATGTCCTTCACCTGATCCCAATCCACAAATGTTACGCCCGTAAGATCTGTCTCCTGCAGCTTGTCGATAACCTGGGATGTAGCAAACAGCAGTTTGCAGTCTGCTGTCTTAATAAAGTTAGCCACATCCTCCACGTGGAGTTCTTTGTCCAGGGGAACTGCTACGCCTACAGTTGCTGCGGCTAAGTAGGCCATGCACCAGTCGCTGGAGTTGGGGCCAATCATAGCGATACGAGTTCCCTCAAGTCCCTGATCCAGCAAGTAGTTGCACACTCTGAGGTATCTGTCCTTAACCTCTGCAAATGAGATAAATCTGTAATTGTCTTTGCCAGCTCTAATCTGGTAGGCTGTCTTGTCGCCGTGCTTGTCCGCACAGCTATAGACTAAATCCCTAAAGCTGTAATGTCTGTCAGCCTTGTACACCTTCTTTAGAAATTTGGAATAATGGCTGTTTTTCTTCATAATGGATCCTTTCAAAACAAACTATATAAGCAATCACGCATTGATGATATCATACTTCCACATCTAATTTAAACTCATTATAAACTAAAACTGGTCGCTTGTGACAACCAGTTTCGCTATAATATGCAATTTAACAAAAAGTTCTCACTTTTTTGTCTTTAATTCCTGACTTAACCAATCACTGCATTGGCTACGTCAGTGTATGCAGGCTCCTCCACAGATTCCACACATCCATGGTCTGCCAGCTGTGCAGCCAATGGATTTATCGGAACTCTGCCCAGGAATGGAACGCCCATTTCCTCAGCGTTCTCTGCTGTCTCACCATGTCCAAAGAGATATATCTCCTTGCCACAATCTGGGCACTTGACATAGGACATGTTCTCCACAATGCCGAGGACCTTAACTCCCATCTGTGCTGCCATGTTGTATGCCTTGCGAACAATCATTCCAACCAGCTCCTGAGGGGATGTAACAATTACGATACCTGTGAGGGGCAGGGATTGGAAAACGGTCAATGGAACGTCACCAGTTCCTGGTGGGCAGTCAACGAACAATACGTCCAAGTCTCCCCAAATAACATTCTCCCAGAACTGAGTAATAACTCCGGAAAGGATGGGGCCTCTCCAAATAACAGGTGTATCCTCGCTATCCAAAAGCAAGTTAACACTCATAATCTTGATACCTGTCTCAGTCTCCCTTGGTACAATACCCTCCTCTGTACCCATGGCTCTACCCTGGATACCGAACATACGAGGGATAGAAGGACCAGTAATATCTGCATCCAAGATACCAACCTTATATCCACGTCTTGCATATTCAACAGCAAGCATTGCTGTGGTCATGGACTTACCTACACCACCCTTGCCGCTAACTACGCCGATTACCTGCTTGATATGGTTCTCTGGAAGCTTCATCTCAGGCTCTGCAGCCTTATTCTTGGGATTGGAGCCACAATGCTCACACTCGGGCAATGCGCCACAATTGCTATGGTCATGCTGTACACAATTATCTGCCATATTATCCTCCATTATCTAACGATAAAGTTAATAAGTCTGCCGGGAACGGCAATTACCTTAACAATATTCTTACCAGCCAGCAATTCTTTAACCGCATCATGGTTCTTGGCAAACTCCTCTGTGCCTGCTGCATCCAAACCGGATGGTACCATGATACGAGCCTTAATCTTGCCCAGCACCTGAACTGCAATCTCCACCTCTGCCTCAGCAATAGCAGCCTCGTCATATGTGGGCCATGCTGTCTTGTAGATGGGCTGCTGTCCCAGTCCATTTGCCTCCCAAATCTCCTCTGTCATGTGAGGAGCAACAGGGTTAAGCAGCTGGAGCAATGCTCTCATATCGCCTCTGGATACGCTGCCCAGTGCATATGCATCGTTGATAAAGCTCATCATTGCTGCAATAGCTGTATTAAACTTCATCTTCTCAAAGTCGTCACTGACCTTCTTAATCAGGCCGTGAACCTTGGACTTAAGGGCTGTGGAAACTGCCTCCTCAGATGTCATCTTCTCCTGGAGCTTCCATACACGATCCAGGAACTTACGGCATCCTCTGGCGCCCTGTGTGGACCATGGGATGGGCTGATCAAATGCTCCCATGAACATTTCGTATGTTCTGAATGCATCTGCACCGATCTCGCCTACCATGTCGTCAGGGTTAATAACATTGCCACGGGATTTGGACATCTTCTCGCCATTCTCGCCCAGGATCATGCCATGTGCAGTTCTCTTTGCATAGGGCTCAGCTGTGGGAACAATGCCCTGATCATACAGGAACTTGTGCCAGAAGCGGGAATACAGCAAGTGCAAAGTGGTATGCTCCATGCCGCCGTTATACCAGTCAACGGGCAGCCAGTAGCTCATCTCATCCCAATCTGCCAATGCGGTGTCGTTGTGTGGATCTGCGTATCTGATATAGTACCAGGAAGAACCTGCCCACTGAGGCATGGTGTCTGTCTCTCTCTTAGCGGGCTGTCCACAGTGAGGACAAGTGGTGTTGACCCAATCTGTGCAGCGAGTAAGTGGGGACTCTCCATCGTCTGTCTGTACAAAGTGCTCGATCTCAGGCAGCTCCAGTGGCAACTGATTCTCCGGAACAGGCACCCAACCACACTTTTCGCAGTATACAAGCGGAATTGGCTCGCCCCAATAGCGCTGACGGGAGAATACCCAGTCACGCAACTTAAAGTTAACCTTGGCGTGGCCCAGGCCCTCTGCCTCCAGCCATGCGATGATGCTCTCCTTGGCCTCTGCAACAGTCTTGCCGTTTAAGAAACCGGAGTTAATCATGGTGCCCTCCTGAATATCAGTAAAGGCCTCCTGAGAAATATCGCCACCGGCAACAACCTCGATGATGTCAATACCAAACTTCTTGGCGAACTCGTAGTCTCTGGTGTCGTGTGCAGGCACAGCCATGATAGCTCCTGTGCCATAGCTGGCCAATACGTAATCGGAAATCCAGACTGGAATATGTCTGCCGTCTACAGGGTTAACTGCATAAATGCCCTGGAGCTCAACGCCAGTCTTATCCTTGGCCATCTCTGTGCGCTCAAAATCGGACTTGCGTGCAGCCTCTGCCTTGTATGTCAGTACCTGGTCGTTGTTGGTGATATATGGTGCCAACTGCTCAACCAACTTGTGCTCAGGAGAGAGAACCATGTATGTTGCGCCGAACAATGTGTCGGGACGTGTTGTATATACTGTGACCTTGGACTCAACTGCAGGATTCTCGCCGTTGGCAGGTGCGCAGAGTGTGAAATCCACCTCGGCGCCTGTAGACTTGCCGATCCAGTTGCGCTGCTGAATCTTAACCTTTTCGATAAAGTTAACAGAATCCAGGCCATCGATAAGCTTGTCAGCGTAGTCTGTAATCTTGAGCATCCACTGGGACTTAACCTGACGAACAACCTCGCCGCCACAGCGCTCACACTTGCCGTTGACTACCTCCTCATTGGCCAAACCGACCTTACAGCTGGTGCACCAGTTGATAGGCATGGAACTCTTGTATGCAAGACCTGCCTTAAACAGCTGGAGGAAAATCCACTGTGTCCATCTGTAGTAGCCAGGATCTGTTGTGTTGACCTCACGGCTCCAATCAAAGGAGAAGCCCAACATCTTGAGCTGGTCGCGGAAATGGTCAACATTCTGCTTAGTTACAATAGCAGGGTGAACCTGATTCTTGATAGCAAAATTCTCTGTGGGCAAACCAAATGCGTCCCATCCCATTGGGAACAGAACGTTGTAGCCCTCCATGCGACGCTTACGACAAATAATGTCCAGGGCTGTATTGGACCTGGGGTGTCCTACGTGCAATCCGTTGCCAGAGGGGTAGGGGAACTCAATCAAACCAAAGAACTTGGGCTTAGAATGATCTGCAGATGCCTCAAATGCCTTGTCTGCCTCCCAAATGTCTTGCCACTTCTTCTCAATAATAGAAGGATTATATTCTGTAAAACTCATATGTCACCTCATACGCTTAGAACGTTAACCCTTATTGTAGCACATTTTCCGGCATGTGTAAGCAAAAAGATAAAAGCATCTACTTTTCCGCACAAAAAAAGCGGACAGCACGCGCCATCCGCCATAATTAACTATCTACCCGGAGATGCCGAGTCCCGTATTTTGACACCCAGCATATGCTAGGTGGGGTCTCTGTTGCATCGTTACTGCCCTCTACTGCCGACCATATGGCCGAAAAATGAAGCCCGACATCCCTCACAAACCTAAGTCCCCTTTTACTCGGTGTAGGTTCAAAATATTGGGTTAACCGAACATCCCAGGCAACTTCATTATATCCCCAGAATCGCCATGTCGCAAGATAAAGAATTCGACATATTTCCCGCGTCTTCGTCACAGAACAAGACCGCGCCGAATATTCTATCACAGGAGCACTATAACCTTGAAAGGAGGTCATATGGTAGCATTATATTCCTCTGCAAATCACACATATTATATGCACGAGGTTCTGGCCCGCAAAGCAATAGATACGCGAGTTGTCTCACTCCCCGGATACATTGCCAAGGGAAATTGCACTACAGCCCTGGAATTTTCCAATAAGCACCTGGACGTGGTAATTCGCTTATCCAGAGACAATCGCTGTCCTGTACAACAGTTTTATGAGAAATGAAAAGTTCAGTTA
>JAZNEA010000011.1:0-40939 GCA_045588325.1 Clostridia bacterium | reverse complement strand
GTCGCCGGCTACTCCCGCAAGCGCCGGGGGCACGGCTTAGGGCGTAGCCCTAAGAACCCAGGGTTATTTAGTTAAGAACTAAGAACTAATAGTGAAAAAAGTTGGCTAGATAAAACTAACCAACTTTTTTATTGCTCTTATCTCTTATCTATTAACTCAAACAAAAAAGCTGGCTAACTATAAACTTGCCAACTTTCTTATCTCTTAGTTTTTAACTAAACTTTTCACTTTTCACTCTTAACTCTTAACTTTTCACTTTTCACTTACCTAATATCCAATCTTTATCCTGAATAACATTCCGTCGTCTGTTTCCTCAGTGGAGTATGACAATGTGTGTTCCCCATGCTCCAGAACCGAGGCCCTGACAGCATTTAAAACCATAGCTACACTATTGTCCCCTGTAAACAAGAAGTTGCACTGGAAATACTCCTTCTCCAAAATAACCGCCATGAACTGATCCAACTCATCCAGGCTGTCCAACTCTGCATAGTTGAGGATGCAGGTGGTAAACACAGCATGTATGTACTCTGCGGCCTGTGCCACCGTAACTGTCTTCTGGTTGACAATTCTTTCCCTGAGCTCCGCAACTCGGTCTGTGGTGCCGATAGTGGGAACCAGGTTAACCACCTCTACCAAATCTGCTCCGGTTATCTCCTGATCCCAAGGAAGTTCGTCCAGGGATGTCAGCCACGGCCCCATGGTCTCAGCCTGGGCGTAGGACGTATTGGCGAACTTACGCGCCATACCATCGTACATTACGTGGAGCAAGTCATAGTTAAGCCTTTGCTTAGCGGACCTATAGTCCTCATATTCCAAAATATCCTCGCTGGCCAACCACTTAACCTCCGCAGAGGCATTGATCCTGTTGAATCCAACGCTATCCAAAGTAAGAGCTGCCGTAACCAAGCTCAGAAGCAGTAGCCCAAAAACAACAAATAGAATCAGGGACCCCTTTTTCACGGCAACCTCCTCAAATGACAAAATTCTTCTTAAACTATAGCACAGCCAAAAACTTTTGTCACACTTTCCAGCCTGCCGAATAGTTTATAGCATAATCAATTTTATCGGAGGGAACAAATGAATTTGTTCGGATTTGGAAACAGATGTGGTAATGATTGTGGGAGCAGCTGCGGTTGCTCACTGATTTGGATTCTCCTCCTGTTGTCCGTTTGTGGCAACCAGGGAGATGACTGTGGGTGCAATAACAACAGTTGTGGCTGCGACATCATCACATTGCTCATCCTGCTTAGCCTTATCAGCAACAACAGCAACAACTCCAACTGTGGCTGCGGTTGCGTAGAGCCTGCAAGCAACTGTGGTTGCGGTTGCAACAACAGCTGCGGCTGCTAAAGTCTCGTAGGGCTTTGCCCCACAAAAAAACAGGGGTTCGTCTCATGGCGAATCCCTGTTATTTGTATCTGGTTACTATTTCTTCCAGCATCTTCTCCAGCCTGTCAATGCGATGTGCTGCACCCGATTTTCCTATAGGTGGGTTCATCCTGGACCCTAACTCTGTCAGACTGAACACCTCGTTATCGTCATCCATCAGGGCTCGAGCTGTATCTCTCAAATCCACTGGCGCCCACCCCAGCTTTCCACTGGGATCAACGGATAGGATTAGTTCCTGCATGTGCAACTTGCGCACGATAAACTTGTTAACATTTGCGCTATAACAGTTGTAAGCCCTATTTGACAGATTGGAAGCTACCGATGCACACAGCGCCTCCTCGTAATACAAGGCGGCCCTTGGCGTACCCATCAGTTTGAGCAAGTCTGCTATAGCATCTCCACTCTTAACATAGAGCACAAATCTGTTTCTGCGACGAATAATGTTGGCACGAATCTGGTACCCCTCCAGAAACCTCTGGATATGTACCAGGGGGTTCTTTTCTACAGAGGATACATCAAAATAATGCTGGTTCTCCGGGGCACTGATGGTGCCGCTGCCTATAAACATCCCCCTGAGCAAAGCTCTGCACATGTCGTCCTCTCGCTGTTGGGGCAACTGACCCAGTTCGGTATGCAACAGCTCCGCCAGCACACCATCAAATTGCAGTTGAGTCTCTGCGCACAAGTTTCCCTCGATGCCGTTTTCATCAAAATACATTCTCAGGTTGGACAAAAATCTATCCCTGGCAGCCGGACCTCTCTTTGCAATCTTGATAGTCAGGGTGTCTCCCGCCATGGTCATGCATATGCATCCCTGCACAAATCCTGCCAGTTCCTGCATACACATCCTGGCCGAATCACAGATGAATTCACATGCCTCATTTCTGACACTGATCGAATAACTGGCAACCTTATCTGCTACTTCTATCATGGTGAGCCTCTCTATGGTTATCACAAACTGTGCCTAATGTTCGCAGAATCTCCGCATCACTGAGGGCGTGAGCCCAGTCGCCTGCAGAAGCAAAGGGTGCATCTCCCTGGTACATCTCTCCCCCATGTCCAATGCAGTTTTGCTCCAGCTCCCTGAATATGGGCAGCAGCATGGCCAGAACCTGCTCCTTGTTATACATACCTAAACGGTACAGCAACCTCAGGTAAAAGCCCTGCAGCCACATCTGGCTGTTGCCGTTATACGCGGAATAATCCCTGATCTGCTGGGAGCCGCCCCACGCACCTGTGTACCTGCTGTCGTCCGGGGACAATGTCCTGATACCTACAGGGGTGTACATGAGACTACCCATCCTGCGAACGCATCTCCTCATGGTGTCGGTATCGCAGGGTGAGAAACTAAGGCCCACCGCCAAAAGTTGGTTGCACCTTACGGAAAGGTCTCTATGGGGCTCCATTCTGCCGTCAAAGGTCCTATAGAAGGTGACACAGTCGCAGATACCTCCCTCGTACACAAAATACTTGCAGAAGGAATCTCGCGCCAGGATAGCCTGGATGTCATATCTGCGAGGCGCCACATCTCCCCACAATGGACAGAGTTTTTCCATTATCCTGAGGGCGTTGTACCACAGGCCATTGATCTCTACGGCACAACCCTCTCTGGGCACGATGGCACGACCCTGGTATTTTGCATCCATCCAGCTCATAGCTGGACTAGTCTCTATGAGGCCCAAGGAATTCATGGCTATATACACACCTCGGCCGTCGTCTATTCCCTGTTGGTAGCTGGCAATTATTTCCTCCAGCACATGTCGCATCTGGCACACCAACTCGCGATCGCCAGAGGCAACGTAATACTCAAAAACAGCCTCAAACAGCCACAGAGCAGAGTCGGCAGAATCATACTCCCTATACTCGCCTCCACAGCCTACGCTATCTACTAGCATGCCGTTCCTGACATATTGGGCCAGGTTTAAAATTATCTCACGAGCCTCCACCAGCCTGCCTGTAGAAATCAGCAGCCCCATGACAGCAATAGCAGCGTCTCTGCCTCTGAATCCATACCATGGATAACCAGCTACAATAAACTTGTTGCCATCTGCATCTTGTACCAGGTAATCGTCTGCCCTGGCGCACAATGCTCTGGCCCTGTCGTGGCGAATGCTGCAATGCTTAAACAATGCTAGCCTGCGCTTTGCCTCGCGGGCAAAGTAATCTGGCTGAATCGTCTTTTTGAATGATTTGAGTATGTCCCAGGTTGCCCCCTGTTCTGTGAATACAACATACTGCGCAATTTCAGTGCTCTTTGCACCTACCTTTAGGGTAAAGCTGCCCGGGATATAGTGATCCTCCCAGCTATCGCAACATCTGGCTGCATCCTCTCTGTAGAACATTCCTCTGAAGTAATCGGGTTCTGGACTCTCCGTGAACTCGCCCCTGTTGTATGCTATGTGGATCCTGCGTAAATACTCCGCCTCGCCCTTGTACTCCACGTTGACCATGTTGGACCACTGCCACACCTCAAAATCAAGGTTGTCCGCAGAAGAAACCATGTGGTGACTGCGGTAGTTGAGCAGAGGAAAAAGCTCCACCTCTACGGGTCTCTTGCCTGTGCGAATTGTATATCTGATGGCCGTGGCGTTGGCGCCATGCAGCATGGTGATCTCTTTGGTAATCTGGACATCGTCCACCTGATATGTGTAGACGGGGTAGGCCTCCATGGAGAAATTCTTAAGGTACTGATTGCCCTGTCCAGACACGCCGTTAGCGTCGTATGTGGCCAGAGAAACTGTCGCCTTGCCCAGTCGCACATGTTCGTGAATGTTGGAACATAGCACGTATCTGTCACAGGGAGCCCTCATCGCGGCAGAAAGAAGGCAGTGGTATTTTGATCCATTGCCTCCTCCCAATGTCAGGGACGCATATCCTCCCAGGCCGTTGGTCAACATCCAACTCCTGTCTGCGGAGGTTGCATAATCAGTTATTCTGCTGTCCGAAAACTCCATCTTCATATATTCAATCTCTTCCTACTATCTGAACCTCTGGCTCCAGCCTGACTCCAAAGGTCTGCTCAACTGCATCTGCCACCTGGTCCATCAGTTCCAAAATGTCCGTGGCAGTGGCGTTGCCTGCATTAATGATGAATCCGCTGTGTTTGGTAGAAACCTCTGCTCCTCCAACCCTGAGTCCCTTAAGGCCACACTGCTCTATCATGGCAGCAGCATAACCATTGGCGGGTCTCTTAAAGGTGCTGCCTGCACTAGGTTTATCTGTGGGTTGTTTGTCTCTGCGTCTGCCTCTGAGGTCGTCCATGGTTGCCTTGATGGCCTCTGAATCCCCCGGTGTGAGCCTGATCCCAGCCTCCAGGATAACGAGTTTTGTGCCCATGTATGCACTGTGTCTGTATGCAAAGCCATGGTCGTCGCCTGCGAATGTCAAAATCTGTCCATCCTCGTTTAGGCATTTGACCCAGTCTACTATCTGGCTCATCTCGCCTCCGTAGGCTCCGGCATTCATGTATATAGCGCCGCCTATTGTTCCGGGGATGCCCTCCGCAAACTCCATGCCTGTGAGTGATGCCGAAAGGGCCTGACGGGCCACCTTAGAAAGGAGTGCGCCAGCCTGGGCTGTGATGCAATCGTCCTCCACCTGTGTCTGGTTGAACTTGCCTGATAAGTCGATAACTAATCCTGCGATACCTCCGTCCTTGACCAACAAGTTGGAGCCGTTGCCCATTATCATGTAATCAATTGCGTTGAGGCGACAGTATGCCAACAACTCCTGAATCTGCTGTATGCAGGTGGGTGTCACATACACCTCAGCAGGGCCACCAACCCTGAATGTGGTGTGGCTGCTCATTGCAGAATCCGTAATTAGGTTATCCTGCCCCACTATGACTTCTATTGCTTTGATGTGCTGTAAATCCATACTTTTCCTTTGAGCTAATAACTATTTGAGCTAATAACTAAGAGATAAAAGATAACAAAGTGGGTTAGATATTAGTTGATCAACTATTAACTATCCAACTTTCTTCACTCTTCACTCTTATCTCTTAACTGAACTTTTCACTCTTCACTCTTATCTGGCCAACTTTTTTCACTATTAGTTCTTAGTTCTTAACTAAATAATCCTGGGTTCTTAGGGCTGCGCCCTAAGCCGTGCCTCCGGCGCTTGCGGGAGTAGCCGGCGACTTTTGGTTACTTTGGGTCGGTCCAAAGTAACAACTACTTTTCACTTATAATTCGCTTCCAGCGCCTTAACGGCCTCCTCGCTGCGTCTGATCAGCTCTGCTGCAGCGTTATATCCCATCTTCTTCTGTCTGTTATTAATGGCGGCCGCCTCGATAATTACTGCCAGGTTACGGCCCGGGCTAACGGGTATGGTGTGGCAAGGCACGTTAACTCCCAGTATCTCGGTGTATTCGGCCTCTGCACCCAGTCTGTCGTATACCTTATTCTCCACCCACTGCTCAAAATGAATAACCAGGTCAATCTTTTCTACGGGCTTAACAGAGCTGACGCCGTACATATTCTTCACGTCCAATACTCCTATGCCGCGAATCTCGATCATATGCCTGGTAATCTCGGGTGCGCTACCGATAAGGGCCGTAGCAGATAGCTTTTTGACCTGAACCATGTCATCCGCCACCAGTCGGTGTCCTCTCTTGACCAACTCCAGGGCGATCTCACTCTTACCAATGCCGCTCTCGCCTACCAGCAAGATACCTTCGCCGTATACCTCGACAAATACGCCGAAAACGTCCACCGTAGGTGCCAATCCGCTGTTGAGGTGTGAGATCAGCATACCTGTGAACTCGGATGTGACAAGGCCTGTGCGCAGAATGGGATGTCCAAACTTGTCGGCTATGTCTATCATCTCCTGGGTAATCTCAAGTCCTCTGGTTACAACTATACAGGGGAAACCCAACTCAAAAAATGATGTGAGGCAACGGATTCTCTCTTCTGTTGGCAAGTCTGCAATAAATGATATCTCTCCAAGACCCATGAGCTGAATACGGTCATTGCCAAAATACTCTCTGTATCCCTGCAAGTGAAGACCAGGTCGATTGATCTCAGGGCTGGTTACCTTGATATTCTGCAAGTCTCTGCGGCCTGCCAACTGTTCTAGCTGAAAGGCATCTGCAATGTCATGAATAGTAACAAATTTCATGGGGTGTCCTCCTATATAACCAGCAAATCTTCTCTCCTGGGGAAATCCTTATCCCTGGGCGCATATATTGTTTCCCTATTTGAATCAATCTTTTCAATAATATCGATAACCTGGGCGGCGGTCTCGTGCTGCCTGCCACTGGCATTGAGGATGATAGCGTCAAAGAGGGCTCCCTCTGTGTCCAACATCCTGGCGTATTCCTCCTTGGCTGTGGCTATACGCTTGTCTATCTGGTCGGGGGTCTCTGTGCCTCTGTTAATCAGTCTGGAATGCAGTTCCTCCAAAGACTCAGGCAACAGGAAAACAGCCACAATCGGGTATCTGTCATAGTATCTCTCGATGACCTGTCGGGCGCCATTAATATCGATGTCCAAAACCGCCAGACATCCCTGCTCCAGATGGCTGTCCAGCTTGTCTGCGGGAGTGCCGTAGGATTTGCCGTTGCCAAATCTGTTATACTCTGCCAAATAGCCTGTCTCCAGGAGCCTGTCAAACTCCTCCTGTGTTATAAAATAGTACTCCTTACCATCCTGCTCACTGCCTCTGGGCTGTCTGGAAGTGCAAGAAATAGATGTCCACAACCAATCTCCGTAGTGATTCTCCAACATACGAACGATGGTACCCTTGCCACCTCCTGATGGTGCGCATACTATGAGGATTTTGCTCTGCATTACCCTTACCCCTTTAAATATATAGATAAAGGGATTGTATCACAGACAGGAGCAAATTAACAGAAAAAAGGTGGCAATCCCAAGATTACCACCTGATACTGTCTATATAGCTGTTATGCCAACTTACTTCTTCTTTTTAAGAACGACTACTACAACTACTGCAACTGCTACAACAACTACTGCTGCAACGATGATGGGCAACAACAAGTCGTTGTTCTTGTCATCCTTGGGCTCGTCTACAGGCTTATCTGTAGGTGCATCTGTAGGAGTCTCTGTAGGTGCATCTGTGGGTGCATCTGTGGGTGCTGCTGTAGGAGTAGCTGTGGGCTCCTCTGTGGCTGCAGGTCCTGGAACGTCTGTGCCAGAAACAACGGCTGTCCTTCTGCTGGGAATAGTTACCTCGTCAATAATCTTACCGGAGGAGTTGGCCAGCTGCATTGTGATGCTGTCCTCTGTTACTGTGTAGATAGTAGCACCTGTACCTGCACCTGCAAAACGTGTAGCGCATGTGCTGTTCTCAGCGCCCTCAACAACCTTGCCCATTGTGCCGCTGGTGATCATGGGGTTAGTGATATAAACTGTACCCTTATCGCCATCTGTATCTACAACCTGGTTGTTGTAAAGTCTCTTACTCCTGGCGTACTCGTGGTTGTCGCCGCCCAGACAGAAGTCTGCGCCAATCTCGTCACAAGTCTTGTAAAGCTGAGAGTAGTAGGACCAGTCAGCGAATGCATCCTCACTACCAAGACCCATGGGGTTATGCTGGTAAACAACGATGTACTGATACTTGCCCTCCTGAGCTGCAACAACGTCCTTCATCCACTGGAGCTGAACTGACAAGTTCTTCTGCTGTGCGGTAAACTCGCTCAACTCTGGAGCCTGTGTATCGATGCAAAGGAACAGAACTCCGTTGTAGTTGAACCAGTATACGCTCTCCAGACCCTCTGGTCCGTTAACTGGGTTACCAAGGGAGTTAACAAACCACTTGTTGGAAATATGCTTAACGCCTGCGGCTCTGTTATCTGTGTCATGGTTACCAATTGTGATGGACATGATGCCGGAAGTTGTGAGGTCTGTGTCATTCCACTGTACCCAGTCGCTGTATGTAGCACCTGTCTGTGTATAGTCACCTGTGTAGATAACAAGATCCCAGTCTCCGATCTTCTTCTTGATGTTCTTGAGCATCTTGTTTGTCTGAGTAACGTATGTGTACCTGGAACCCTTGTCTGCGTGAGTATCGCCAAGGGAGATAAATCTAAATGCCTTAGTACCTGCTGTTACAAAGGAGTATACAGCGGACTCGCCCTTTTCATTGTATACCTTGTAGATATACTTTGTATCCTCTGTGAGGCCTGTGATCTCGTAGGCGTACTTGTAATATGTGCCTGCCTTCTGATCGTAGTAGTCAAGTGTGCCGGCTACGCCGTCTACCTGAACCTCTGTGGCATTGGCAAACTCTGTGTCGTCCGCTGTTGTGTACTTAATAGTACTCTTGGCTACGGGAGAGTGCCAGCTGATATTAACGGAAGTCTTGCAATCTTCTGTTGCGTTTGTTACAAGCAAGTTAACGGGGTTATCGTTTGTATCAATAGCAGCAAGAGCAACTAATGGAATAGTAACTGCTAAAACAAGAACTGTAATAACAACCCAAAACTTGGAACGATTGTTCTTAAACATTTTTGTTCTCCTTTCGAATATGTATCCAAATTATACCATCCAGGACGCTACATGTACAAGAACATCACCACTGTAAAGCAAAATAAAACCAGCCCCAAACACTTATTTAGGGCTGGCATTTGGTCTCTTATGTTATTTTGTCGTCTTAAACCTTCTCGGGCTCTGCAAAGGTCCAATCTCCCATGTCCAGCACCTTGACGCTGTCGATAACCTGAGGCACCCTGGGCATATCGTTGGGCCATGTGGGAATAGTGGCTACTGCATCTACCACATCCTGTCCCTGAATCACGTGTCCAAAGGCTGCATACTCGCGGTCAAGGAAGGTTCCGTCCTCATGCATGATAAAGAACTGGGATCCTGCAGAGTCCTTCAGATAGGATCTGGCCATGGAAATGACACCCTTGCGGTGGCTGATTTTGTTGGCGGTGAAACCGTTGTTGGCGAACTCGCCCTTAATGGAGTAGCCGGGGCCACCCATTCCTGATCCCTCTGGGTCTCCTCCCTGAATCATAAAGCCTGAGATGACTCTGTGGAAAGTAAGTCCATTGTAAAAACCCTTTTGTACCAGGCTCAAGAAGTTGTTAACTGTGTTGGGAGCCATTTGTGGTTCCAGTTCCAAGACGATTGTGCCCTGGTCTCTGATCTTCATTTCGATTGTTGGATTGCTCATCATATACCTCTCATTCGAATAATTTAGTCCATATTAATCTGGCTGGCGGCGGTGCACACACGGGTACGCAGCTCCTGCAGACTGCCGTTGTTTGGTATTACCAGGTCCGCAAGGGCGATATATTGTTCTCTGCTGAGCTGAGAAGCTATCCTGGCCTCTGCCTCCTGCCTGGTAATATTACTACGACGAACCACTCTGTCAATACGGAGTTCGTCATCTGCATCTACTATCCAGACCTGGTCCACTATATCCAGGAATCCATGCTCCACCGGAATCGGTACGTCCAGAACCATGACTCCTCGTCCACTGGCTCTGAATCGGCTGACCCTATCCACCATCTCTGCGATAACATACCTGTGCACTATGGCCTCCAACTGGTCCAGTCTGTCTCTGTGTCCAAATACATGCTTGGCCAGCAGGGATCTGTTCAGCCTGCCATACATGTCGACGAACCTGTCTCCAAATGCTGCCGCAATTTCGTACACCGCAGGTCTGCCGCCCTGAGTTACATCGTGGGAGATCTCATCTGCGTCTACCACCTGGGCGCCCAGCTCCTCCATTATGCGTGTTACGCTGGATTTGCCGGATCCCATACCTCCTGAAATCCCCAATACCATGGTGTTTCGTCCCATATTACACCTCAAACCAGCTATGTCCGCTATCTATGTCCACCACCAGTGGAACAGACAGAGACACTGCGTTCTCCATATTGTCTCGGAGGATATTCATTACCATGGGGTAATCCTCCTCCCTGCACCTGATAATCAGCTCATCGTGAACCTGCAGAACCAGGTCAGCTATAATGCCAGAGGCCTTAAGCGCCTCGTCCACCTTAATCATGGCAATCTTGATAATATCTGCGGCTGCTCCCTGTATAGGGGCGTTAAGGGCGACTCTCTCGCCAAAGGCCTTGATGTTGTGGTCCCTGGACTTTAACTCCGGGATGTATCTGCGCCTGCCCATAAAGGTGGTGACGTATCCCTGCTCAACAGCCTCCTGCGTCACTCTGGCCATGTAGTCCCTGACGCCTACGAAATTTTGCAGATAAGCCTCAATGTATGCCTTGGCCTCTCCGTATCCTATGCCCAAGTCCTTGGCCAGTCCAAATTCGCTGATGCCGTACACAATGCCAAAGTTGACGGCCTTGGCTGCACGACGCATGTCCTTGGTCACCTGATCCCGCTCCACGCCAAAGACCTTGGCAGCCGTATCTGTGTGAATATCTCCGCCTTGACGGAAGATATCCTGCATATTTTCGTCCTGAGCCACATGCGCCAGGACCCTCAATTCGATCTGTGAGTAATCTGCACTGACCAGCACCTGTCCCGGCCTGCACACAAACACCTTGCGTATCTCGCGGCCCTCCGGCGTCCTGATCGGTATGTTCTGCAGGTTGGGATCCTGAGAGCTCAGTCTGCCTGTGGCTGTAACCGTCTGGTTAAAGGTAGTGTGGATCCTGCCTGTCTCTGGATTGATAAACTTGTACAATCCTTTGGCATATGTGTTATTCAGCTTAGTCAGCTGTCTGTACTTCAAAATAGCCGGGATGATGGGATGCTCATCAGTCAACTTTTCCAGCACCTCAGCATCGGTGGAGTATCCGGTCTTGGTCTTGCGACCATGCTTAAGTCCCAGGTTAACAAAAAGAATCTGTCCCAACTGGGATGTGGAATTAATATTGAACCTCTCGCCGGCCAGCTGGTAAATCAGCTCCTCCAGCTCCGAAATCTGCCTGTCATAGTCACGGCCTAGCTGTGCAAGGGCCTCCGGATCCACATCCATGCCCATCAGCTCCATATCTGCCAGTACCCGCGCCAGTGGCATCTCTGCCATAAGGAACAAGTTGTACACCCCTGCCTGCTCCATAGCCTCTGCCAGTGCCTCCTCCAGGTCGGGCATCAGCTTAACCCTGTCTGCACAGAGGGTGGTGTCCACAGCCTCTGTCATCTCAAACAGGGAGAACTGTTGTTCCTCTGGTTCTGGCGCAGCAACACCCAAATACTCCAGACAAATCTCTGAATACGGATGTCGCCTGTTGGAGTCGCACATGTATGCGGCCAACTCTGTATCGAAAATCTCACCCTCATATGAGAAGCCCTGCCTCTTAAGGTAGATGAGCAGGCCCTTGGCATCGTTGGTAACTAGCCTGTCTCTGCCTCCCAAAATGTCCTCCCACATCTGCTGGGCATCACCCTCCAACAGACTGTGACAAAGAGAGTATGCTCTGTCTCCATCCGACAGCGCCATGCCCTGTAACTGCCGGTCAATACCTGTGCCTGTAATATCTGCATATACATATATGGTTTCTGACTTGGCAAATCTCTCCACCATGGCGTCCAGTCCCTGGGGATCCACCGTCTCAACCTCCATGGAGCGCAGCTGTCGAGCAGCAACCTCCTGCCCCTGAGAGACTGCGTCTGCCACCGATAGGTTCAGCGCCTTCATCAGCTTGTTAAGCTCCAGCTCCTCCAACAGAGAATACATGGTTCCCCTGTCCATGGGACTCAATGCAATGTCGGTTATCGTTGGAACTCCGGGAACATGCCTGCAAATAGTACCTAACCAATAGCTGAGTCTTGCAGACTCCTGTCCCTCTGCCAACTTGGCCTTTAGTGCAGGCTTAGCAATATCCTCCACATGGGTCAATATATTGTCCAGGGTGCCATATTCCTGAACCAGGGCCAGGGCTGTCTTCTCTCCCACTCCCTTAACTCCGGGTATATTGTCTGACGAATCTCCCATCAATGCCTTAAGGTCTATCATCTGGTCAGGAGTCAGGCCATACCTCTCCATAAGGGCAGCTGGAGTAATCTCCTCGTAGGTGGTCTTGCCCCCCTTGGTGCTGGGCATGGATATATGTGTCATGTCGCTGACCAACTGGTATGAGTCTCTGTCTCCAGTCAGAATAGTCACTCCATATCCTGCCTGCTCCCCCATCAGAGAGAGTGTGCCGATGATGTCGTCCGCCTCGTAGCCAGGAATCTCCACGCAACGAACTCCCCATGCAGACAAAATCTCCTTCATCTTGGGGAATTGCATGGCCAGCTCTGGAGGCATAGGCTTACGGCCTGCCTTGTACTGGTCGTATTTTTCGTGTCTGAATGTGGGTGCCTTAAGGTCAAAAGCAACCGCCACATGGTCGTAGCCGTTGCCATCTGTAAAATATTTGAGCAATATAGTCATGAATCCGTGGATTGCATTTGTGGCAAATCCCTGCCTGTTGGTAAGAACCTTACCTCCACCGATTCCGTAAAATGCGCGATTAAGAATACTGTTGCCGTCTACCAGCAGAATACGTCCGTCCATGGGACTCCCCTGTATGGATTATTTGGAAAACACCTCGTACTGCCCAACCAAGCCCTCCAGATCGGTGGCGCCTCCAGCAACGATGCTCTCCATGTTGGACAGTATAACATATGAAGTCTCTCCAATGTAACCCACAACCATACATTGTGAGCTATCCAGGTTGTTCTCGCTCATGTAGTTTACGCACTCCTCCAGGCTGTCACAACCTACAGAACTGGCGTATCCCCCTCTCTCCATATCGGACCTCATGTTGGTTACCTGGGCTGCTGACATTACCTCTGTGTAGTCTGGAATAGCACAGGATGTCATGTATCCTGTGGAAGAATTGTTGCATGCATCGATGATGGTCATCTGCACCTTGTCGTGCCCCATCAAATCATCTGTCACAGACCCAGTAACGTCCTGGGGGACATCATCTGCAATCTGCATGTTGCTGCCTATGACATACTCAGTTGTCAGCAATCCTATGGTAATAGCCAGCAGAAATGAGGCTGCCATTGTCATAATCCTCTGCCAGGGCATAACCGTGATGGTGGCCTTGGCAGCCATGCGAGCCCTCTCTGCCTGCAGTGCGGCGCGGAGTTTGACATCAAAATCAGCAGGCACCTCAGTAATCTTCATCTGGGTCAGGGTCTGGGAAATATTGTATTCTATGTCTTTTGTATTATGGTTCATTGCGACAACCTCGAGTGTTATGGTGTATAGACGAAAAAGTTATTCAAATAGTTCAATCTGATTTTCTAAAATTTCGCGAAGTTTGGTCCTGGCGGAATTTATTCGAGATTTGACGGTGCCCTCCGGTATATCCAGCAACTCCGATATCTCCTGGTAAGATAGCTCCTGAATATCTCGGAGCAGGCACACCTCCCGTAGCTTGTCCGGTAACTGGTCAATGGCGTGCCTGACAGCCTGAAT
This sequence comes from Clostridia bacterium, assembly GCA_045588325.1. Taxonomy (GTDB): domain Bacteria; phylum Bacillota; class Clostridia; order RGIG7378; family RGIG7378; genus RGIG7378. The sequence continues at coordinate 27,193 of JAZNEA010000011.1, read as the reverse complement.
GCGGCTCTGCCGTATGGCGTTTTGCTCTGGTTCCTGACTCTCCGGTGCTGCCAACTGTATCTCCGGTGCGTCCTCGTCCTCCATGGACTCGTCAATAGACAGGACCACACCCTTGCGCCTGCGGAGCATATCTATGCATTGATTCTTGGTAATCTGGTAAATCCATGTGGAAAAGGCACTGCTCTCTCTGTATGATGCCATGTTCCTGTAGGCCTTGATGAACACCTCCTGAGAACAGTCCAGGGCCTCCTCATAGTCCTTGAGGTATTGAAAAGCAGTGTTAATAACCAGCAGCTTGACTGACTGGATCAGCCTCTCAAAGGCCTCCACATCTCCATCGCGGGCCAACTCCACCAGATATCTCTCATCTGTATCACGTAATGCCATATCTCTCTCTGTTACGGTCGGCGTACCATAGGGCCATGATGGTCTTGGCGTCGTAAATACGCCCCTCCGAAATCATATCCAACAGCTGATCCAATGTGTACAGCTGAACATTCAAAAACTCGTCCTCGTCAGGTGCCGCCACACAGGGAGTAAGGCCAGTGGCCACGTATATGTACACCACCTCGTCAGTAAATCCCGGAGAGACGGCGGCGCGACAAATCAACTCCACCTGGTCTGCACTCATGCCTATCTCCTCTGTCATCTCTCTGACGACGGCATCCCTGGGGTCCTCTCCCGGGTCCACCTTGCCTGCGGGAAGCTCTATAGTAAAGTCGTCCATGGGAATGCGGTACTGCTCCACGGTATAAATGCGGCCATCGGGAGCAACTGCCAGACAACATGCGCCCAATGCGTGGTGAACAATCTCCCTCATGGCAGTGCCACCATCCGGAAGGCTAACCTTGGCATGGTCCAGCTGAATAATGCGGCCTGAGAATATTCTGCTGCTATCAATAATGCGCTCTCTGAAACAATCTCTCATGGTCTCTCCCAATCCGTGAAAAATAACTCCTATAGGAATGCAATTGTATCATCGGGGCGCATATTATACAAGAGAACCAACTCCTTAGGAGTACGCATGTCCATTGACAACGCCATATTAAAAATGAAGCTTAACAAGGCCCTGGAGACGCTGCGCAAGGAGCCTAGAGAGAATCTGGAAAAGCGCCTCAGCAAAATGAATGTGGAAGAAATCCGCAAAACTTTGAGTGAAATTGATATAGAAAAAATCCGCTCCATGGTGCCGGAAGCAGAGAAGTTAAAGGCCAAGGTCACAGACCAGGACCTGGCAAAACTCAGGCAAGTAGCAGGCAAGGATTACAAGGACATTTACGAACAGGCGGAAAAATTGTTCAAGGAGATATAGACCATGGCCGTATACGCCGACCACAGGGGGCAGCCCGTCACAGAACCCATAGACATTGAGGAGGAGGCCGCCAACTTTGGCATGCCGGAATTGCCTGATTTGTCCTCCCTGATAGCCTCACTGGGCGGCCAGGAGGGCATATCCGCCACCATCAACAACCTGCTGGGCAACTCTGACATGGGTGGGGGTAGCACTCCCGGCAGCTCCTCTGGTTCATACCGGGATCAGGAGTCTGGCGGAATGCCCGATCTGGCCTCGCTGATGGCTGGGGTCAATCCCGGCATGCTGTCAGGACTCCTCGGCAACTCTGGCCCCAGGCCAAACTCCCCCTGCAGCCGGCTATGCGCCCTAACCAGCGCGTTGGCACCCTTTCTCAGCCCATCCAGACGAGGCAGGGCTGACAAGGTGCTGCAGATACTCCGGATTCTGGGTGCAGCAGAACAGCCTGTCCTCGATGATGACAGGCTGCCTCTGATAATTATTCTCGTATACCTCTTCTTTTGAACCAGAAATGCTCGGCCTCAAGGATGTACCCAGTGACTGAACGAAATCACATTACTCTATCCATTCCCACTCTCCGCCAGCCAGAATGAATCCCCTCAGGGCATCCTCCATACAGCCGCCGGTCATATTGTACAACTTAATATATATATCGGAGTATTCGTAATACAGGGTGGTATCCGTCTCCTGCATGTTCTTGTATTCCTCGAACACGTCGTCTGCAGAATCCACCAGTCCCAGCATTGTGGCATAGCTCAGATGGTTGGCATAGTATTGGTCACTCTCGTCCTCTACTATAGCCTTCATCTCCGACACTCCCTGGCTGTCCTCAAAGACGTAATTGACGCGGATATCCGTTACCAGCATGTCCGCTCCTAGCTCATATGTCATGGTGCAGCTAACAAGGCCTGTGACAGTGCTGTTGCCACCGACATTGCGGAAGGTCCATGTTGCCCCTGCCCTATCGTAAATCAGCACAACATTGGCAATCTGGTCGCACAGGGCCTCCACCTCTGCATCCGAATAGACCCTATCCTCCATAAAGATATCCAGGTATGCCTCTGTTAATTCAAATGTTATGGTGCGCCCCTTAAGTACCATGTTCTCGTAGTAGTTGGGGTATTCGCCCTCGGCGGACTGCTCCTCATAAAAATCGTTTGTCAGCTTTTCCAGGCGGGAATGTTCCTTGGCTGCGTACTCCTCGCTGTCAAAGGTCAGAGTAACCTTGCCAGAATTGACCTGGTTCTTAAGGTTCACACCAAAAACCACCTCTCCCTGTACTGTGCCATACAGAGCATTGGTCATCTGGCGAGACCTCTCAAACTCCACACCTCTCAAAATAAAGATGGCTGCCACTATTCCTACCAACACAACGGCGATACAAATGAAAATGGAAATCTTGGTCACCTTGTCGGCGCGTAAGCCCATGTCGGCCTTAGCCTCCTTGGCCAGGTTCCTGCGTTCCTGTCTCGCTGTCTTATACCAATTAGTCTCCAAAACAAACCCTCATCTTTCTGGCTATCTCAACCAGTGTGTTGTTGTTCTCCACGTACTTGAACTTGCCAACTGCATGCTCCAACCCCACTGTGTAGACCTGTCTGCCATCTACTCCTATCATGGTGCCAACCTCGCCTTTGCGAATGGCCTCAACTGCTGCTGCGCCCTGGCGTGTGGCCAATATGCGATCGTATGCGTTGGGACGGCCACCCTTTTGGAGTTTGCCCAAAACGGTCAGGTCTGTAGGCAGTCCTGTGAGCTCTGTCAGCTGTGCGGCCAACACCTCTCCTGTGTTTGGCAAGGGCTTATCCTGTCCCTGCTCCATGGCCCCCTCAGAAACCATTACGATGGAGAAGTTCTTGCCCTGATTCTTGCGGGTTAGAACTGCGTGGGCTACCTTGTTAATGCTGTATCTGATCTCGGGGATCAAGATAACGTCTGCACCACCGGCAACACCTGCCTCCAGAGCCAATGTGCCAACCCTGTCTCCCATAACCTCCAGAACTGTAATATGGTGGTTGGACTCAGCATTGGTGTGCAGATTGTCAATGCAGTCTGTTACAAAATCTACTGTGGACATAAAGCCCAGGTTTCTGCCTGTGCAGCATATCTCATCGCATCCGGATTTGGGAATGCAGATTACGTTTATACCCATGTCGCTCAAGGTCTTGCAAAGGCCTATGGTCTTGTCTCCACCAATGGCAATGATGGCCTCCACGTCGAACATCTGCATGTTCTTCTTGATGCTCATGACGTATTCCTCGATATTCTGGGGGTTATCGTAGAGCATGCACTTGGCAGAGGTGCCGATGATGCTGCCTCCTCTGTCCAACAGGCCTGATACGGTCTCAGGATTGAACTTAATAAACCTGTTCAAAATAACGCCATCAAAGCCGCCCTTGTAGCCGATGACCTCAATATCATAAACCTCTGCGGTCTTGACCACCGCACGTATAGCAGCATTCATTCCTTGGCAGTCAGAGCCGCCTATAATAATACCAATTCTCATGAGTACCTCCGTAATCCTTGTTAATCTTCAAAAATCCTGCGCTCGGGAACAAAGTTCTCCTCAGGGAACCCGTGCTGTCTCAGGGCCTCGTATAGAATGATAGCCACTGAATTGGACAAGTTGAGGGAACGTATGCCTGGCCGCATAGGTATGCGGATATCCCTGTCTCTATGCTGCCTCAGCAAATCCTCTGGCAGGCCGGCGTCCTCTCGCCCAAACAGGATAAAGCACTTGTCCGGGTAGTCCACGTCGGAGTATAGATGCTCCCCCTTAGTGGTGGCAAAGTAGAACTGGTAATCAGGGTACTTGTCCATCAGCTCGTCTACGCTGTCATAATACTGAATGTCTGCGTACTCCCAATAGTCTAAGCCTGCGCGCTTGAGCTTTTTGTCATCCATCTCAAAGCCCAAGGGGCGGACCATGTGGAGACCACAGCCAGTTACGGCGCAAGTCCTGACAATATTGCCTGCATTGCCAGCAATCCTGGGTTCCACCAGGGCAATATTAAGATCTAATGCCATAATGCACCTACCTAACGAAACGTGTTCAGCTTAGTATACTATGGAATAAAGTGAAAAGTGAAGAGAAAAGAGAGTGAAAAGTGAAAAGTTAAGAGTGAAAAGTTCAGTTAAGAGATAAGAGATAAGAGTGAATAAAGTTGGTTAGTTATTAGTTGGCCAACTATAAACTTGCCCACTTTGTTATCTCTTAACTATTATCTTTTAGCTAGCGAAGCTCAGCTTCGCCCCGCTTTTGTCGAAATCTTTTGGTTTACACTATGTAGCCACATGGGTATAATAATAGCGAGAGTTACCGGCAGACGGTTGATTCTCAGTTTAGTTTAGTTAAAACCGCCTTGAGAAATCGAGGCGGTTATTTTTCTCTTTTTACAATTGCTGTAATCAACGTAACTGTCAGAGATATGACTCCTATGACAACAAGACAAAACTGAAATAATTCTGAATATGTCACCATATACATCACCTCCTCTCTGGAAGAAGTTTCTTCCGAGAAGAGAATCAACCGCCTACCTTCTGTGGTAGCTCTCGCGTGATGTATTTTATCGCATCCGTGAGCTGGTATTTTTCTTTCGACAATTCTGTAGCTCCCATAGAATCCTTGCATTTCAAGTCTTTCAGGGCACCTGTCCCAAAAAATCCGACATTTCCTGTCGTCTATAATTTAGCATCGAAAAGGATTGTTTTTTGTAGATAATCAACGTACAAGGGCAGTTAATAACTAAGAGTGAAGAGTTAATAAAGTGGGTTAGTTATAAGTGAAAAGTGAAGAGTTCTGGTCGCTATGTTCCCTTGGTCACCGGAATCCTCGCCCCGCTTTTGTCGAAATCTTTGGGTTTACACTATGTAGCCACACGGGTATAATAATAGCGAGAGTTACCGGCAGACGGTTGATTCTCAAAGATAGTTTTTTGTTAAACCGCCTTGATAATCGAGGCGGTTATTTTTCTTTCTCTGTTTTTAGCACAGAAACTATCAAAGAGATAATCCCTATAATTACTAGAAACAACTGAAAAGCAGCTAACAACTAAGAGTGTATAGTGAATAAAGTTGGTTAGATACTAGTTGGCTAGCTTTAAACTTGCCCACTTTGTTAACTCTTCACTTTTCACTGACCAACTTTCTTAACTCTTATCTCTTAGTTCTTCACTGAACCAACAAAGCGTCAGCTCTCCCGAGCTAACGCTTTGTTGGTTCAATGTTTCCCCTTCGGCGAGGCCAGCGTTCCCACTGTCAACCCAAACAGCACCGCAGCTGCCACACCACCAGCAGTTGCCGTCAGGCCGCCTGTGAAAGCACCCAGCAATCCTTGGGTCATCACGGCCTTATTCACTCCCTGATACAGCGCATGGCCAAATCCGCAGAGAGGCACCGTGGCACCCGCTCCCGCAAACTCAGCAAATGGCTTGTACACTCCCAGGAATGACAGCACAACTCCAGCCACCAAAAACGTCACCATTATTCTGGCAGATGTCATTTTGGTAATATCGATCAGCAGTTGACCTAGTGCGCACAGCAAGCCTCCAATCAAAAAGGCCCATACAAATTGCATATAATCCATTATTGTTGTCTCCTCTCCAAGCTGACTGCGTGGGCAATTACTGGTATTGCCTGTTTTTCGTTAAGCATTGCCGGGCTGTGCAGTGCACCTGTGCCCACAAACAACACCCTGTTTAGCTTGCCCTTTTCCATCTCGTCCAGCACTATGGTGTTCAGCACCACAGCGCTACATCCGCACCCACTGGTGCCTGCTGTATTCTCTGACTCCTTGGCGGGGTATACCATAGTTCCGGCATCTTTCAGTTGACGGGAGATATCGTACCCCAGCTCCAGCGTCAATTGGGCACACATTCTCTGTCCCAGAGACCCCAGGTCTCCTGTGATGATCATATCGTAATAGTCAGGCTGTCTGCCTGTGTCCTTTAGATGTGTGGCGATGGTGGTTGCAGCAGCTGGTGCCATTGCACCTCCCATATTGTTGGAGTCCGTGACCCCTGGATCCCTGACACAACCTGGCGTAACAGCCGTAATACACACGTTTCCGCCGTCCCACACCAGCATGTTGCCCCCCGCTCCTGTGACGGTACTCTGGGCAGACTTAGGCTTTTGTCCCCCCAGTTCCAGTGGGAATCTAAACTGTTTTTCTGCGCTGCAATAGTGGCTGGATGTCATACAAATGGCATTCCTGACAGCCGCTCCCTCCATAATCATGGAGGCAATGCACATGGACTCAGCCATTGTGGAGCATGCCCCATACAGTCCAAATGTTGGAATGTTCCTGTCCCTGGTGGCCAATGCTGTGGACATGCACTGGTTCAACAGATCTCCCGACAGTATCAGGTCTATCTCCTGGGGAGTCTTCTGTCCCTTGACCAGCAGGTTGTCCAATACGTCCGACAGCATTCTGCCCTCGGCCATCTCCCAGCTGTTCTGGCCACACTTTTCGTCCTTGTACACCTTGTCATAGTGGGCCGCCAATGGACCCTTGCCCTCGATGGGGCCTGCCACTGCACTCCTGGCACAGATGCCCGTCCTGCCACTAAGGTAAAAGGTGTTTTCTCCTGTTTTAACCATATTCCCTCCTACATCAAAGCAATAAGGTATGTGAGTATTCCGGCCACTACCGAGGCAGAAATACCATATACCAACACTGGACCTGCCACGATAAACATCCTGACTCCCAGTCCCGTAACCATACCCTCTGACTTGTACTCCATTGCAGGTGATGTGATGGAGTTTGCAAAGCCTGTTATCGGCAGGATGCTGCCTGCCCCGGCCCATCTGCCCAGGTTGTCGTACCAACCAAAGCCTGTGGCAACTGCAGACATGAGTATCAGCAGGATTGATGTGACTGTTCCCGCCTGCTCCTTGCCAAGGCCGAGAGCCAGAGCACTAGCCGTAATTGCCTGACCAATAGTGCAAATAATACCTCCCACCACAAAAGCCTTAAGCATATCAAGCCATATGTCACTCTTCTCAACAGCATCGTCCGCCCTCTTTTTGTATTTGTCCTTGGGGATATTTAGTTCCATATACCTCCTCCGTGTGGTACTGGATCTCTTGCACCAGGGTTGCACCGCTTATGTTCACCTTATTCTCCATCCAAAGCAAATAAGCCCAGAGCGTCATCAACACCAGGCTTATCAGCAGCAGCTCCGCAATGAGCATATTTCTCAATTTGTCGCACAGCCAGGCCACACTAACCTCCCATGTATTTATGAGAGTAGAGTTGCCACTTTGCCGGAAAATATACATCCAGCTTAGCCGCACATTTTTTCTCTGAGTTGTTTTAAAATTCTCCTTTCCATACGGGATACCTGGACCTGGGAAACGCCCAGAACGTTGGCAATGTTTACCTGGGTCATGTCCCTGAAAAATCGCAATGTAACCAGCTTTTTCTCCGTCGGATCCAGGCTGTCCAATGCCCGCAACAGATCCAACCGGTCTATCATGCGTCCCTCGTCATCTCCCGAGGTGATGCGGTTGATCATCTCATCTCCATCCCCATCGGGGCCAACTCCATCCAGGGACTCCGGTGCACAGCCAGCCTCCAATGCCAGACACGCCTCCTCCACGGACACCCCCACAATGTTGGCCAGTTCCTCCACCTGGGGGTCCTCGCCTGTCTCCGCCACAAGCTGTTCCTGTGCTCTCCTTAATTTGATGTACAATTCCTTAAGGGGCCGGCTGACCTTGACTATGCCGTCGTCCCTCATATGCCTCTTAATCTCTCCCATTATCATGGGCACAGCGTAGGTGGAAAACTGCACTCCAAAGCTGTCGTCAAATCTGTCCACCGCCTTAATCAGCCCCATAGACCCGATCTGAAACAGGTCCTCGTACTCCCATCCCTTTCCCAGGTATCTGCGCACCACACTGCCCACCAGACCCATGTTCTCCTCTATTACCCTGTTGCGGGCCTCCTTGTCCCCCTGGGCAACCAGATTCAGGTCTGCCAAATTATCTTCTCTCTGCGACATCTCGTCCTCCAATCAGGTCAACGACCGATTTATGTACCGATGCCAAGCTTCTTGGTCATTACAACGGAGGTGCCCTTTCCTGCCACCGTTCTCACATCCAGGCTATCCATAAATGACTGCATTACCGTAAATCCCATGCCTGTCCGTTCGCTGCTGCCGGAACCCGAATACATGGGCTCCATTGCCTGGGTCAGGTTGGCTATACCGCATCCCTTGTCCCATATCTTGAGGGTCAGCATGTTGCCCTCCACGATCCCCTTGATGTAAATCTTGCCTCCCGGGCCATCCTTGGGGTATGCGTGGAGAATTATGTTGGTCACTGCCTCAGACAGGGCCACCTTGACCTCCTCGATTTCCCCTACAGTGACTCCCCTTATGTTCATCAGCAGACCTGAAACCATCACACGACTCACTGCCTCGTTGACGGATATTGCAGGTAACTCCGCATACAACCTATTTGACTCTGCCATACCTCTAACCTCTCTTGTCCAAATATTCCACGGCCTCTTGATGAGTGCCAAACAGCGGTATCTGCTTGTCCAGAGCCACCATTTGCAACAGCTTGGTAATCTCCGGAGATGGGCCGCATATGATTAGCTGCACCTGCCTGTCCACAGCCAACTTGTTACGGGCCAACAGGAGCCCCATACCAGAGCTGTCCATAAAGGAAACCCCGGACATATCCAGTATCAGGACCTTGGTTGTGGGCATCAGCAACAGCCCGTCCAATTCCTGCCTTATCTCTTCGCAACCATGGTGATCCAGTTCCCCTGACAGACTTGCAGTGGCAACTCCTCTGCCTCCTTTTATCTCTATCTGCATCCACAAAACCTCCAAACTCTAAGCGTACATTTGGCCCAAAAAGGCACAACACTAAATGTATATGCACCCCCTGCAGAATTTATTACTGCAATGAAAATCAAATTTGACTTTTCCCAGCAGTGGGCGTATTCTCAACTTATTAAAAATAAATGGAGGAACTATGAAATTTTTGCGTGGTTTACTTAAGTTTTTCGCCGTAATTCTGGCGTCTATTCTCGCCACTGTTCTTATCTTTACTGAGATTGCGCTCATGTTATTGCAGTCTGCTAGTTTTGTAGTGACAGAGACAGATACCGTTATCAAGGAGCTTTTCCAGGCTATTGACATTGGTTCTATTTTTGGATATTCCGATGCAGATGGTCGCGTTATTGTTGTACCTGAGACCCATCGACTGTCCGATGGCACTACAGATCAGGAGCAGCAGCCCCTGGATGCCAATACCTTTGAGCAGCTGATCAACTCTTTTACCCAGGCCTTTGAGAACATGCCTGAGGACAAAAAGGCTCAGATGGAGGCCGAGATGGAGAATGTAGATATTAATACCATCGTAGAGAATCTCGTGGGTGAGCCCATCGACGACAACACCTCTGAGGACGAGGTTATGGGCAAGCTGTATTCTGCTGTAGTGCAGTTGGAGACTGTACAGGATGCTATTGCCGAAATGGGTGCCAATTTTGTAGACAAGCTGATCAACGATGCTGATGGAGACATCCTCTCCGATGAGACTATTTCCAATCTCTTTAAGGACATCGCTACCGAGGTCAAGGATAAGACTGGCGTAGAGCTCCCCGAGACCTTGGTCGACTTTGCCAGCGAGGCACTTGACGATAGCAAGGACGTTATTCAGGACTCTCTGAACAATATTGTAGATGAGGATTTCATTGGCGAGATCCTGGGCGGCTCCTCTGAGGATGGTTCTTCATCCAATGCAGCAACAGAGCTTAAGAATATTATCTCTACTGTCAAGACAGTCCTCAGCGTCAAGACCAGACTGATTGTACTGGCTGTTGTTTTGGTATTGGGACTTATTATCTTCTTCCTGTTCTTTAAGAGCAAGGCTGGACTTATCTGGAATGCAGTTATCGCATTTATGAGCTCATCCGTCATCTTGTCCATCGGACTTGTATGCAAGAATGGCCTTACTGCCATCTCCTCCTTTGTGCCTGAGTTGGCCACAGAGGGTATGGAGAGCATCAGCGGACTGCTGGCCATACTGGGCGCTCAGTTTATCAAGACTGCGTTAATCGGATATGCTGTAATGGCAGCCCTGATTGTCCTGTTTGTCGTACTCAAGGTGCTAAAAAAGAAGAAGGTTGCAAAGCTTGCCGCTGCTGCTGAGACTGAGACCTGCACATGCTGTGAGGCTACCGAAGAGGCACCTGCTGCTGAGGCTGAGACTTGCACATGCTGTGAGGCTGCTGAGGAGGCTCCTGCTGCTGAGGCTGAGACCTGCGCATGCTGTGAGGCTACCGAAGAGGCACCTGCTGCCGAGCCTGAGGCTGAGGCAGACGCTGAGCCCGTAGCCACCACTGAGGGATAGACAATTACATAATCTAAAAGTCAAAGGCAACCTGCGAAACCGTAGGTTGCCTTTTGTCTACCATCACTTATTGATGCTCAGGTGGTTGGTGTACGCAATCTCCTGCAGCCACTTGTATATCCCCTGTATCTGATACCTCCTGGGGAACTCAAACTTTCTGGAGGACACAGCCACTCCACCATTGGCCCTGAAATAGGGTGAGGAAATAAACTCGATGTTGATCTCGCTGTCGTCCATCCCAAAACCTGCAGTCTCAGCAGACACGTTGATAATGGAGTCCAGGTATATGGAGCTAATACGTGCCTTTTGTCCTGTGGCTCCCTGCTTATCCAGGTCGATGATCCTCCTGTCCGTAAAGATCACAACATCCCTGATCAGCACAAATCCTGCGCGGATGGTCTCACCATCCATCAGATACATGCCATACTCCTGGGTCAATTTCTCCGGGGTTACCTCTGAGAGGTTGCCCATCATCCCCTGCATAATACTGCCTCCAATTTTGTCCATTAGTCCCATAAAACCTGCTCCTTTCAATTATTGGTCAACTAATATTTTGATGTCCTCTGATATTGTATTCCAGGAGCTGTCCAATATATGTCACTTCTGTGGGAATTATCACTTTTTGCACAAAAAAATCCGGGACCCGTATGTACGGATCCCGGAATAATGGTCGGAGTGACAAGACTCGAACTTGCGACCTCTTGCACCCCAAGCAAGCACTCTCAGCCAAACTGAGCTACACCCCGACTATTTGTCAACTAAGGGGTCTCCCCCAAAGCGCAAGGCGAATTATACCATGTAATTCTACATAGTGCAACAGTTTGCACAAAATTGTATTTACGCTTTTCTATCCTGCTGAATCAGCAGTTTTACTGCCTCTACTGCCACCTGTATGGCTCTGCTGGTATCGTGAGCCTCCCTACAATCCAGGCCTGCCTGAATGCGCTCCTGATTCCACACAGTATGGAAACACGCGCCGGCTCTGAGTTTGCGGGCAGCTGCCACCGTAAACAGGATGGATGACTCCATCTCGCTGGCCAATACGCCCAACCTCTTCCATGCCTCCCACTTCGCCTGCAGTTCGCCGCTGATTGGCATGGTCTCAGGACTATGCTGTCCGTAGAACGAATCCTTGCTCTGCACAACACCTACGTGATGGCGATAGTCCAGATTCTCCGCAGCCTTCACCAACGCTGTCAGCACATCATAGGATGCCACTGCCGGGAACTCCATGGGGGCGTATTCGCGGGATGTGCCCTCCTGTCTCACAGCTCCTGTGGCGATAACCACATGGTCTGTCTCAACCTCCAAGGCAATGCCTCCGCAGGTGCCGATGCGGATAAATGTGTCCGCTCCGATATGCGCCAATTCCTCAATGGCTATGGCTGCAGATGGGCCGCCAATCCCCGTGGAAACCACAGAAACCTTCTCCCCCAGCAACGTGCCGGTATATGTGACGTACTCTCTGTTGGACTGGATGAATACGGGATTGTCCAGGTACTGGGCTATCATCTCGCATCTGCCGGGATCTCCTGGCAATATGCAATATCGTCCAACGTCACCTGTCTTTAACTTAAGGTGATACTCTAATTCCTGTTCTGTCATGGTGTAACCTCATTGTATTCTAATGTGCCAGGCATAATATACCACTTACCATCTATGCGAACTGTCGTGGCCGTTCCCTCATACAGGCTGTTCTTGATAACGCTCTTTTTCCCGCTGATGCGGACGGAATAGGTTATCTTGCATGCCTTGGTGCAGGGGCCGACATTGTACTTCTCCAGGGCCTCGTTGATCTGAGCCAACTGCTCTGCCGAGCAATTCTCCTTGCCCTCCTTTTCGTAGAGGACAGTTATGCTATAGCCAAAGGTCTGTCGCATGGAGTTAAAATGGTTCAGAATCTCTGCGCCCGGCGAATCTATGTCTGTGGGCTCCAGTATCTCCTCTCCTGGAACCTGATCCTCTGTGTCCTCGGTCTCCTTGATAGAAAAGCCGTTGATTACATAATTCTCCAGCTTATCCACCTTGCCTGAGGAAAGTGAGAAAAAGAACTCGGAAACAGGCTTATCCGGCATCTGATTGGCAACCCATGTGCCTCCGCCAAATCCCCAAAAGATGATAAATCCCAAGGTGGCCACCGCAATAACATCGAACAATATCTTGCGACGGCGGCTGAACTTCTCCCGGTTGATCTCCTTTTGGTTCTCCCACTCCAATCTGCGTTCTACATCATTCATTGTACTTATCTCCCTTTACGGACAACCTGCCGCTCTTGTCATGCCATCTGGGGTCCAGATCTCCTCTGGTCCTGTGCTGCTCCTTCCATGTCAGGTAATCCGGATCCTTGCGATGCTCCTTGGCGCACCTGTCGTTAATCTCGTTGAGGAAGGCCTCATACCTGTCCCTGATCTCGGTCTGGGCCACGTACTCCTCCTTGGAAATGCCTGCCAGGTCGGAGATCATCTGCCTCTCGTACTCTACCACGCCCTTCTTGAAACACTCCTTAAGGTAATCGTAGTAGCAAACTGGTGCTCCCTCGTCAGAACCATGCCTGGCCTCGAACCTGCGCTGTCCCACGTAAACTCTGTCGCGGACTCGCTTTTTCAGCTTTTCAAACTCAGTGGTGCGAACCTCCTGTCCCTTGACCACATTAAAGTCTCTGCAGGACATGCCCAGCTGCTCGTTGTATGTGTCGCAATAGTATGCGTACCTCTTGCCCTGGGAAATAAAGGGGCGACCACAGTTCTTGCAGAATGTAAACTTAATGCCATGCTTGAGAATGCTGTAATACATGGCCAGCACCAGGTACTCCGGGGTGGTGATGGAGTAAATGTCCCAGTCATACATGTCATCAAAGTATACGCCCTCTGCACAGCGCTTAAACACCTGGTCTATGAGGCAAAATCTGCCTATTTCGTCATCGTCGTACTTCTTAAAGAAATCGTACATGTTCTCCACGTTGTCCTGACAAAAGGCCTTATATATGCCATACATGAGATTGTTCATGTTGTCCTCGCCAAAACTATCCCTGCGCAGTGTGGAATGTGCCACTCCTCCTGCCAGGTCCTCACAGAACCTGTCGTAGTTGACGATCATCTTGGCCTCTGCCCTGTTCTCAAAGAGGTCCCAAGGCACATCCACTGTCTGAATACTGATATTAAACTTATAGTCGCACAGTCTGCGGAAAAAGTCGGCGTTGAACTCCGAGTTCTCATCATGTCCCAGTCTCTTGGCCTCAATACCGTGGATATATGACAATATGACAGGATACCTCTTGCCTGCAGCCTTCTTGCACAGCTGAATATACGGGTTGCCCTCAGGATCCTGGAGAATGGCCAGCAAAATATTGCCGATATACTTATCCTCTGGTCCAACTGCCTGGTAAAGAGATCCTCCCTCTGACTGCTGTGCCGGTGACTTTACCAGCAACATCTCTGCCTTGGTCTTGCGATTGCAACAATAATACATAGTGCCTCCCCAATAAGTGTCGTCTTATCTGTAATTTTAGTCTTATTGCCTCAAAGTGTCAATAGAATGCAAAAAGCCACGATGGGCATGGGCTCATCGTGGCAATGTGTCGATAGCATGTGGCTGCGGATCAGAGTCTGTGACCGCAGGAGGAGCAAAATGCCGCGCCGCCAGCAACCTGGGACCCGCACTGTGGACAGTATCCGCCCTTGGCCTGAGCAGTAGGCATCTGTGTGCCACAGGAGGGACAGAACTTGCCGTCGCTGAGCTGTCCACAGGTGGGACAAGCCCTCTGGCCGCCATTGGTGGCAGGTGCCTTAGCCTGGGCGCCCATTGCGTACAGGTCAGCTGCGTTGACGCCGCCTGCCTGGGCTGCCATGTTCATGCCCATAAAGCCCATGGCTGCGCCGTTCTGGTTCCTGGCAGCTGCCATCATGGCATCTGACTGGGCGCCGACCATGGTTGCTGCGGCCATGGAGGGATCCCTGAAGGCTCCACTGCGCTGCATCTGCTTAATCATATTCTCGTCCTCCTCAGAGGCTGTAACTGAGCTGACTCCAAAGGACGCTACCTCGATACCTCTTGTGTTGGACCACTTGTCTGACAGTATGGAGTTGAGCGCCTCGCTGATCTCCATGGTATGTGCCGGCAATGCACTGTATCTGATGCCCTGCTCGGATATCCTGGCCATGGCAGGGTTAAGGGCTGTCATGAGCTCGGTCTTGAGCTGACTGTCCAAATTGTCTCTGGTATATGTGCCGGCTACGTTGCCGCAAACATTCTTGTAAAACATAATGGGATTGGAGATCCTGTATGAATACTCTCCGTGAATGCGGATGGATATATCCACGTCCAGGCCTACATTTCTGTCCACTACTCTGAACGGAATAGGTGTGGCTGTGCCATACTTGTTGCCTGTAATCTCCTTGGTGTTGATAAAGTATACTCTCTGGTCCTTGGCGGGCTGACCACCAAAGCCAAAGCGCTTGATGCCGTTGTCGATGAGCTCACGGGCCATTGCTCCATAGAAAATGGACGGCTCAGAGGAAATGCTGTACACGTACTCGCCAGGCTCTGCAGAAATGTCCACAATGCGTCCCTGGTCCACGATGATCATGCACTGTCCCTCGTTGACCGCGATGACAGAGCCGTTGGATATAATGTTGGTCTCACCCTTGGTGTTAGAGCTCCTGCCCTTAACCTGCTTAAGACCCTTGGACACCAAAACCTGTGCAGGCATGGCCTCACAATAAAAATACTCCTTCCACTGGTCGGCCAAGATGCCGTTAATAGATCCCAATGCTGCCTTAATAAGTCCCATATGAAACCTCCTAATTTAAGTAATACTATTTTATCAAACTGTCACGCCGCCTTCAACGGAATATCTGCGGTTTCTGGCAGGAACATTGACAACGTGGCGCACTCGGCCCTCTCCATCAAAGGTAGCCAATTCTAGTCCCGTGCTATCCACCTTAAGGTAACCGGCTCCTGTGGTTGCCATATTGGCATCCAGTACATCCAGCCACGGCACATTATCGTCTCCCCTAAAGTCAGACTCATAATATGTCTGGGCTATCATGGGCACCGTCACATATACTGTACCCTTTCCGGGCTCCACCGGCTGGTCTCCGGCCAAAGGCTTAGAGCACACGTAGCAGTGATAGTCTCCGGAAATTGCCAGGTCCACGCCGTATTCGTCAAACAGATTGCGCCATCTGTGGTATCCGCCCCATCCCACGGAACCGCCACCATCAGCCACAAAATGAGGGTAATGCTGCATAACCACTATGTAGTCGTACTTGCCTGCATTGCTGTCAAAAACTCCCCTTAGCCAGCTCTCCTGGGTGGCCAGGTCTCTCTGGGTGGCGTTTGCCTCTGCACATTCCTCCATGATGGGGTCCAGCACTGCAAAGAGAATCCTGTTTGTCAGGAAGTAATAACTGGATCGAACCTGGGGTGCGCCGTTCAGAGGCGTGTTGCACAGGGCCAGAAAGCGAGAATTTTCCCGTCTGACCTTGTCCTGGTAGTAGTAGTCGTGATTGCCTGCCACCAGAGCCAATGTGTACCCTGTTGCAAAATTTGGGTGCCCAAAGAGTTCCCACTGGTTATAGTAGGCTCCTCTCTTGACCAGATCTCCCATAAATATGTTAAAGTCCGGCCTGCCCACCAGTCCATGCAGACGCTCCAACAGGCTATCACACACATCCACCTTGTCTGCCTCGTCCGGAGCCATGTGAACATCGCTGAATATGCCAATAACTCCGGCGGTCAGCTCCTGCTTGCCTGTGCGGAA
Source organism: Clostridia bacterium (assembly GCA_045588325.1). Classification (GTDB taxonomy): domain Bacteria; phylum Bacillota; class Clostridia; order RGIG7378; family RGIG7378; genus RGIG7378. The sequence continues at coordinate 10,754 of JAZNEA010000011.1, read as the reverse complement.
TACATGGGGCTCCGTGGTAAACCCGTCGGACGTAACAGTAAAGCTGTACTCCGTGTCCGGAATCAGGTCGTCCATGGAATATTCGAATTTATAATATGTGCCGTAGTCAGCGTACCCACAGTCTATGAGTTGTCCAACAAGGCGGCACTCCTCCTGGCCCGAAACCCTCAGGACGCTCTCCCTGCTATCGCTATGCCAACACAATCTGATCTCCCGGCTCATATCCTGTCCAGGGTTTGCAAATAACAATCTGACTTTGTCCATATTTTTCTCCCAAATATTCATTCAAATTCACAGTACCGCAGGCAGGGGCAAAAGTCAATTGCACGTTTCGTGGGGCATCTGGTTTTCTATACCAACTAAGGTCTGTTGATTATGAGGTCTTCTTGACTGGTTATGGGTTTATATTATAATGAACACAAAACGTTATTGGAGGGGATTATGATTACCAACAGGAGTGAGATACTTAGCTACCATCTGCCCAGGTGGAGAGAGTTGCCCGAGCTGGATCTGTACATGGATCAGATTATCAGCCTGATTGACAAGTATTTGAGCATCTTTGCGCCTGAGGACCCAGATGACAAGCTCATGACCCCCACCATGATCAACAACTACGTCAAGCAACGTATGGTCAGTGCTCCGGTTGCCAAGAAGTATGATCGCCCTAAGGTGGCGTTTTTCCTCATACTGGCCATGCTCAAGAGGGTAATGAGCATTTCTGAGTTGGCCAGACTCAAGGGGTTTGTTCTGGAGACGTACACTCCCCAGGAGGCCTATGACCTGTTCTGTCAGGAGTTGGAGTCAGCTATACAATATGTGTTCGGCGATTCATCTGACGGACGGGCGACTCTGCCTGCAGCCTCTGCAGACAATCGAGATCAGCACGGTGCCATCCGGGCAGCATCTGTGGCCTTTGCCAACAAGTTCTATGTGCAGACCATACTGAGCAGCCAGGAACCGACGGACGGTAACGACAAATAGACACATTCGCCCCTTGCAGCCTGAACTGCAGGGGGTTTTGTTTGCCCTCGCGCCATAATAAAAAGTGCCCCTCTGCTGTGAGGAGCACTTAACCTGACTATTTGTGGTGTGTTATTTTGCAAAGCACTTCTTTACGTCGCTATACATGTAGAGGGACCCAATGGCAACTACCGGTATGCCCTGGCCCATCTGTGTAGCCAGATCAACTGCCTTGGCAACGCCATCTGCTACAGACTCGCACGCCTCTGCCTCTGCGCCCCAGGCCCTGATCTTGTCTGCCAAAAGCTCTGCATCCATGGATCGGGTGTTGTGTGGTCTGACGGTGAACACCTTGACTCCATGGGGCAACATAGTGTCCAAAATCTCAGTAACGTCCTTGTCTGCCATAACGCCCATTACATAAATATACTTTTGCTCTGGGTAGATCTCCTGCAATGTCTTGACAGTGGCAGCAACTCCCTGAGGATTGTGTCCGCCATCTGTAATTACTGCGGGCCTGTATGCCTCTGTCTCTGTGGCCTCCTGGTGTCTCTGCAATACCTCGAATCTGCCGGGCCAGTAAGTCTGCCTGAGACCCTGATCCATGGTATCCATGTCGATCCTCCATCCGCGATCTCTGAGGATGCGAACAGCCTCCAGAACCATTACTGCATTATAAATCTGGTGAATGCCAATTAAAGAAATGTGCCATCTGGGTCCTGACCAGATAAAGCTGCTGCCGTTCTGATCCCACAGGGGCTGACTGATGCGGCTATAATCCGGAACGCTCAACTGGACACCTACCTCATCGCACCTGGCCTGTATGGCCTCCTGTGCCTCCATGTTCTGTCCATAGAACAACGCATCGCAACCAGGCTTAATAATCTTGGCCTTGGTGGCGGCAATCTGCTCAAATGTATCTCCCAGATATGCTACGTGGTCCAGGCCGATATTGGTGACAACTGCCAGCTCCGGAGCATCGATGATGTTGGTGGAATCCTTTTCGCCTCCCAGACCTGCCTCCAAAACTACGATGGAGACATTGTGTCTGGCAAAGAACATAAATCCAATGGCTGTCATGATCTCGAACTCTGTAGGAAGGTCATCCTGCATGGACTCTGCCAGTGGGATTACCTCTGCCAAAAGCTCGCTGAGCTCCTCGTCAGAAATGTCCACTCCGTCGATCTTCATGCGCTCGTTAATCTTAACCATATGTGGAGATGTAAAGAGACCTGTCTTGTATCCTGCACAACGCAGTATATTGGAGAGCATACAACAGAAAGAACCCTTGCCATTGGTGCCTACAACGTGCACAAACTTGCACTTCTTCTGTGGATTGCCCAACTTCTCCATAAGGTGGCGCATACGCGAAAGACCTGGCTTAGATCCTCTGGACTGAACACTGCGGATATATTGTATGGCGTCATCGTATGTCATATATAAACTCCTTACTCTGCTGTGCCCTCTACGATAGCGGGCTGCTCTTCTTTCTCATTTACATTATGCTTAATCTGCATAAATTGTTTAGCTCTGGCCTTGACATACGGTATGCGGTGGATACCGTAGAGAATCAATCCCTCTCCCAAGGCGATAAATATGTATAGCACCAGTCTGGCTGGCAACAGCACCCAAAATGGGGATCCGTACATCCAGGACAGACAAAGGGTGGTCCACAACATCGTACCAGGTATGTTGCAACTCATGGTCACAATCCCCCATCTCATCATGGTGTTCCTCTTCTCAGGGATGTGGGCCAGCAAACCAGCCAGCAAGCCCATAACCATGGGGGTGAACGTCATAGGTGCGTACCATCCGTATGCAGAGAAAACGGTGCTGCCCACCACGTCTGCGGCGAATCCAACAATGAGACCCCACAATGGCCCGAACCACACACCTGCCAACATAATGGGTATGTTACCCAGGCTGATCCTGATGTCGTTGGTCAAATAGATGACCAGAAATCTGGTAAGTATAATGCTGACCGCTATGAGCATGGCCAGTACTACCATCCTGTAAACGTTGTTTCTCTTCATATAGACCCCCATACCAAAATTGGTTGAGAGCAAGTACATCGGAACTGTTGAAAATCAGTGGATGTGATGCTGTACCGCGGGATAACCCTTCGTCCGGAGACTCTACTCCCATTCTCCGTCACTTTACGCACAAACACCTGCTCTGTTTTGTTTGATAGTATATCTGTTTATATATATTTGTCTATAGCGCCATGTGGTTTTGGGCGTAAAAGAAATTATCATTAATTGACCACATTTGTTTTCTTGGGGTTTTGTGTCGTAAAAAGCCCATTTTTGCCATCAGGGCAACAAAAAAAGCACCTGCTTTCGCAAGTGCTTGGTGCGCCATCAGGGATTCGAACCCGGGACACCCTGATTAAGAGTCAGGTGCTCTACCAACTGAGCTAATGGCGCATGTGTTGGTCAACAGTTCGCTATTATAATGGGTGACCTGCCGTTTGTCAACAGATTTTTTTGGCTATGGAAAAGTTTTTACAAAATATTTTTGAACATTGCCTTCTCCACCCTCACAGAAACAAGAGAGGCACCTTTTCTGTAAAAAGATGCCCCCTGTGATTCGGTTATTCAAATGGTGATTAGTTGTTTTTCTCAAACTCGGCCATAAAGTCTACCAACTTGGCAACGCCCTCTGTAGGCATTGCGTTGTAGATGGAGGCGCGCATTCCGCCAACGGATCTGTGACCCTTGATGCTAACAAATCCAGCCTTGGCTGCCTCTGAGCAGAACTTGGCATCCAGATCTGCATCGCCTGTCACAAATGTGGCATTCATCATAGATCTGCAATCAGGCCTTACGGGATTCTTAAACAGCTTGGACTGGTCAAGGAAATTGTACAGCATAGCTGCCTTAGCCTGGTTAACCTTTTCCATCTCGGCCAGACCGCCTACCTCCTCCTGGATCCACTTGAGCACCAGGCCCAGAACGTAGATACACCAGCATGGAGGTGTGTTGTACATGGAGTCATTGGCTGCCATTGTTCCATAGTTAAACATGGTGGGGGCAATTGCCATGGGCTCCTTGATAAGGTCCTTGCGGATAATCACGATGGTGAGTCCTGCGGGGGCCATGTTCTTTTGTGCACCTGCATAGATGAGGCCATACTTGTTAACGTCCACTGGCTGAGAAAGGATACAGCTGGACATATCGGATACCAGCGGTACAGCTCCTGTATCAGGAGTGTAGTTCCACTTAGTACCGTAGATTGTGTTGTTCTCGCAGATGTGTACATAATCAGCGTCAGGTCTCAGCACCAACTCCTCCTGAGAGGGGATATATGTAAAGTTGGCCTCCTTGGTGGATGCGGCTGCCTGAACGTCGCCGTACTTCTTTGCCTCCTGGTATGCCTTGGATGAGAACTGTCCAGTCAGCACATAGTCTGCCTTGCCACTGCCTGTCATCAGATTCATAGGAACCATGGCAAACTGGGTGGAAGCACCTCCCTGCAAGAAGAGAATCTCGTAGTTCTCCGGAATGTTCATCACATTGCGCAGACGCTCCTTGGCGTCCACAATAATGGCATCATAAACCTTGGATCTGTGGCTCATCTCCATTACAGACATGCCGCTACCATTGTAGTTCATCATCTGCTCTGCGCACTCCTTAAGTACTCTCTCTGGGAGCATGGACGGTCCAGCAGAAAAATTATATACTCTATTCATCGCAATCCTCCATATATCGGCCATGGCCGTGCTGTTACAAAATATAGACATTATATTACATCAAACAAAGATAATTTGACAGGCGTTTTTTGCGGGGATATTATTAGTAAGCTTTTTCTATTCATTTTATTGAAAGGAAATTATTTTAATGCAAACTCTTACCAGAGAATTATCACTTTTTGTGAGACAGGCTTTTGCCGATGCAGGCTACGGCGACAACTACGGTACCGTTAAGGTGTCCGACCGCCCTGACCTGGCTGACTATCAGTGCAACGATGCCATGGTTGTTGCCAAGGCTCAGCGTTGCAACCCATTTGACATCGCAGAGGCTGTATGTGCCAGGCTCCAGGATTGCCCTGCATTCCGCAGTGTTTCCGTGGCTCGACCCGGCTTTATTAATATCAAATTAGACGACCAGTATCTGGCCAATCGTATGAACCAAATGCGCCAGGACGACAGACTGGGCTTTGTTTCCTGTGACGACCCATGCACCATCGTTATTGATTACGGTGGACCCAATGTTGCCAAGCCACTCCACGTAGGACACCTGCGTTCTGCCATCATTGGCGAGACGATGAAGCGTCTGGCCCGCTATCTGGGCAATAACGTTATCGGCGACGTCCACCTGGGAGACTGGGGACTGCAGATGGGTCTGGTTATCACTGAGATTAAGCACCGCTGGCCTGACCTTGTCTACTTCCGCCCCGATTTCCAGGAGGGTATGGACCAGAGTCTCAGCATCAGCGCAGAGGACCTCTACAACATCTATCCCACCGCCAGCCAAAAGGCCAAGAACGACGCAGAGTACATGGCAGAGGCACAGGAGGCTACTCTTATGCTGCAAAATCGTCATCCAGGCTACTACGCCCTGTGGCGCAACTTTATGCAGATTTCTGTGCAGGACCTTAAGGCCAGCTACAAAGAATTATCCGTCGACTTTGACGTATGGTACGGTGAGAGCGATGCCGACCAATACGTTAACGACATGGTGGATGGCTTTATTGCAGGAGGATATGCCCACGAGAGTGAGGGTGCTCTTGTTGTAGACGTAGCTATGGAGAGCGATTCTGCCCCCATGCCTCCCTGCCTTATCCGCAAGTCCAACGGTGCCATGCTGTATGCCACCACCGACCTGGCCACCATCGTGCAGAGAGTCAAGGATTATAACCCCGACAAGATCTGGTACCTTACAGACGCCAGACAGACATTGCATTTTGATCAGGTTTTCCGTTGCGCTAAGAAGACCGGCATTGTTCCGGATACCCTTAAGTTTGAGTATCTGCCCTTTGGCACCATGAATGGCAAGGATGGCAAGCCATTTAAGACCAGAGACGGTGGCGTTATGCGTCTCTCTGACCTGATTCAGATGATGCACGATGCCTTTGCAGACAAGTGTCGCAATTCTGCCAACGCCGATGACGAGCAGTCTGAGGCCCTGGGTGGTATCAACGCCGAGGCAGATGAGGCAGCACGCCTGGTTGGCAATGCCGCCCTCAAGTTTGGTGATATGGTCAACCACCGCACCAAGAACTACGTGTTCGACCTGGACAAGTTCATGTCCTTTAACGGCAAGACCGGACCCTACCTGCTGTACACTGTAGTGCGTATTCAGTCCGTACTGCGCAAGGCCAATGAGCGTGGCTTGGTTAGCGGGCCTATTTTGCAGGCCGCCAGTGAGACAGAGCGCAGTCTGATGATGGAGCTCAACAAGTGCAGTTCCACACTGCTCACAGCCTACGACGAAAAGGCACCTAACTACATCTGCGAGAGCCTGTTTAACACAGCCTCCATCTTTAACAAGTTCTACTACGAGAACCGCATTTTGGACGAGGCCGACGAGGCTCGCCGTGGATCATGGCTCACCATGCTCAGTCTCATCCGCGATGTGATGAAGCAGCAATTGTGGATTTTGGGTATCGATGTCCCTGAGAAGATGTAGGGACGATTACAAATAGTAATACGACAAACAGGGGCGCACTTCTTTTCTGGAGTGTGCCCCTACAATTAGTCAAAAAAAGACTGGCTGCTGTGGCCAGTCTTTCAATTTATTTCTTAAAGCTATCCTTAAGTCCTACGATATAGTTAAAGGTGTTGGGATACTTGGTGTCCTTTGCGAAATATCCGTTGCGCACGAACTGGAATCTGTCACCTGGTGCTGCATCCTTGAGAGATGCCTCCACCTTGCAGTTCTCCAGCCTCTTGGCAGAATCCCTGTTGAGGTAGTCGCCATAGGATGTGCCCTCAGGCATGTTGTTCATATCCTCCATTGTAAAGAGCCTGTCGAACATCATGATGTCTGCATCTGTGGAATTCTTGTCAGACAGCCAGTGGATAGTACCCTTAATCTTGCGACCATCTGCTGGATTGCGTCCACCTGTCTCCAGATCTGCCTCACAGTGAACGGCCACAACCTTGCCATTCTCGTCCTTGTCAAAGCCTGTGCACTTAACAATGTATGCACTCATAAGCCTTACCTCGTTGCCGGGGTACAAGCGATGATACTTTGGCACCTTCTCCTCCAGGAAGTCGGACCTGTCAATCCACAGCTCCTTGCTGAATACCAACTGGCGTGTGCCTGCGCTCTCGTCGTTGGGGTTATTGGCTGCCTCAAATATCTCTGTCTTGTCCTCGGGGTAGTTGTCTACTATGAGTTTGACAGGGTCTGTGACCACAATGCGTCTGGGTGCTGTGTGGTTCAGCTCGTCTCTGATGCAGTGCTCCAGCAGGGCAATGTCTACCAAGCTATATGTCTTGGATACGCCGGCCAACTTGACGAACTCGATAATGGAGTCAGGTGTATATCCGCGCCTGCGCAGTCCACAGAGTGTGGGCATACGGGGGTCATCCCAACCGTCTACAATGCCGGTCTCAACCAGCTCTCTCAGATAGCGCTTGCTCATAACGGTGTTGGTAACATTCAGTCTGGCAAACTCCCACTGATGAGGCTGCTTCTCAAAGCCCACATTCTCGATTACCCAGTCGTAGAGAGGTCTGTGATTCTCGAACTCGATGGAGCAAAGGGAGTGGGTAATGCCCTCCAATGCATCCTGAATGGGATGTGCAAAATCATACAAGGGGTAGATGCACCACTTGTCGCCCTGCCTGTGGTGATGGCAGTGATTGATCCTGTAAATGGCGGGGTCTCTCATATTCATGTTGGGGGATGCCATGTCAATCTTAGCTCTCAGAGTGCAATATCCATCCGGGAACTCTCCATCTCTCATCCTCTGGAACAGGTCCAGATTCTCCTCAACAGATCTGTCTCTGTAGGGACTGGGCTTGCCGGGCTCTGTCAATGTGCCACGGTACTCCCTCATGGCATCTGCGTCCAGGTTGCAGACGTATGCCTTTCCATCCTTGATCAGCTTAACTGCGTACTCATAACACTTATCAAAATAATCGGAGCCATAGAACACTCCTCCTGTGGGGTCGCAACCCAACCAATGCAAGTCCTCTCTGATGGACTCCACGTACTCGTTGTCCTCCTTGGTGGGGTTCGTGTCATCATAGCGCAGATTGAAAAGGCCACCATACTTCTTGGCTGTGCCGTAGTTAATCCATATGGCCTTGGCGCTACCTATATGCAGATAGCCGTTTGGCTCAGGAGGGAAACGAGTGTGTATCTCCTGTGCCCTGCCCTCAGCCAGGTCGCTGTCGATGATGTCGTGGATAAAATTAGATGCCAAAATCTCTTCCATTTGTAAAATCTCCCGATTATTGATTCAGTTCGTATCTCATGAACTCCAGGTTCACCTTGTCAACTAAGGTCTTGTCCCCGGAGATAGTATGCCATTCGCCTATAAGATTGCTCTCCGCGTCCTGATAAAGAACCACCTTGATAGTGGTGTCCTCCGGAACGCTGACCAGCACCTTGTTGCTGTCAATGTTAAGAATGTACATTGGCGTGTCCTCAAGGCTCATTATCTTGATGATAACTGTCCCTGCAAGAGGTGTGGAAGTCAGCGTAACATCTACTGCAGAGGCCCCGATAGTACCCCGGAAATAATACTTCACATCCGTGGCAAAGGTCAACGGCACACCGTTGTTCATGGCTACAGTGTAAATATCCGTATCTGACTTGTAGTGCTCGTGATAATAAGTATATCCAAGGTATGGAACGTCTGTGTTAAATGTGGTATCCATGCTAAGGCCTGTGAAAGTCATAGCCTTGCCATCCATGGTGATAAATATACCTGTGTTGCTGCCAAGAATGTCCTTGGCTGTGTAGCAGATGCTGTCCAAGATGCCATATACCTGCTGGTCATATGTGGAATACTCTGCGGCGAAAACACCGGTGGACAGATAGTAACTATTCTTGACAAAAGGGGCTCCAGAGGCAGCCAGGTCCACATGCAGGCCGTTCTCATCCAATATGATGCTGTTGTACTTGATATTGTAGTTAAGGAGTGCCATCAGCTCATTGAGGGCCGTCCTCACCAACGCCTGGGACTCCAGTGTGCCTGTGTAGGAGTAATCCCTGTACTCGCTGTAAACGCTACTGCCATCTCTGTAGGCGTAGAGATAATACCTATGGGTCCTGGTCTGATCTGTGGGAGCGGCTGTAGGTGCATCCGTGGGTGACGCAGTGGTGCCTGGCTCAGGTGTAGTTCCAGAATCTGATGGTTCTGGCGTGGGAGTAGACTGTGCGGTGCCTCCACCATACGGAGTAGGTGTGGCTGTAGGAACGCCGACATTCTGAGTCTTATCTGACGGGTCCTTGACCAAATCAAGGATGGGCAAATCAAAGGCCACCGACAAAAGCAACCAAAAAACAACCACAATAATCACCATCAAAATGGCGGCTGTGGTCTTGTTCTGCTGTTGTTGTTTCTTGCGTGTAGTCCTTGCCATAACTCCCTCCTAAACTATACGTGATGGCATTTTATCACAAATCGCTACTAATATATAGAGCTGCGACATTTTTTAATATTTTTTGACAATAGGATTTCCATTATGTTATGGTAAACCATATGTAATAAAATTTTGCGGAGGGCGATATGCTAAAACCAGCTAAAAAAGAAGGCGTCAAAGTCTCCTTTGTCAATCCAATGAGTTGTCTTATCAATTACATAATGCCTAACCGCAATGGTGCTACTAATAACTTTACCTGCGAGGTAGACATTACAGAGACAGAAGAATACATCGCTGCCAAAAAGGCAGAGGGTCTCAAGGGGTTCGGTCTGCTACATGTATCACTGGCAGCATACACTCGTATGATATCCCAGCGCCCTGGCATCAACAGATATATCCGTGGCCAGAAGGTCTACTCTCGCAACGACATCCAGTATAGTCTCGTGGTCAAGAAGGAGCTCAAATTGGATGCCCCCGAGACTTGTGTTAAGCTGATCACAGCGCCAGAGTCTACCATCTACGACATTTACAACGACCTTAACCAGCTCGTGGATGAGAACCGCAAGGAGTCAACCAGCAATTCCATGGACAAGGCTGCCAAGGCTCTGTCCTTCATACCAGGTGTATTCCTTAAGTTTACTGTGTGGCTTCTCAAGCTACTGGACTATTTTGGTATGTTGCCCAGATTTTTGACCATTCTCAGCCCATTCCATGCATCTATGTTCATCACCAGTATGCAGTCTCTGGGGATACCGCCCATCTATCATCACCTGTACGATTTCGGCAACTGCCCTGTGTTCATCTCCATAGGTTTGCCCTATACCAGGTACGAGACCCAGGCAGATGGCTCCGTCCTGCGCAAGAGGTATATGGAGATGAAGGTTGTGTGCGACGAGCGAATCTGTGACGGCCACTATTATGCCTCCGCTCTCAAGCTACTCAGGAGATATCTGGAGCATCCCTCATGTCTGGACACACCACCGGACAAGGTTGTGGAGGACACCCGCATTTCCCGCAGGAAAAGTAAGACGATATAACAAGAGCACCCCTCGAGGCGCACTCCGTAAAGAAGTGCGCCTCAACTAAGTTTGCCCTTTCGGGCAAGTGAAGCTATCTACGATAGTGAAGTTGTCCTGCGGACAGTGAAGTTTCGCCTACGGCAAAATAGGCAAACTTAACTTCACTTGGTCAGCAAGACCAAACTTCACTGTGAACAAAGTGAGCAACTTCACTTTTGCGTTAGCAAAAACTT
>JAZNEA010000010.1:0-2147 GCA_045588325.1 Clostridia bacterium | reverse complement strand
AGGCTGCCGGTGCAGCTGTTCCTGCTCTCATCATAAACCTTAGCCGTCAGGGCTTTATATACATCCCTGCTTTATTTATACTCAAAGCCAAAATCGGCGCTGCCGGTCTGGCATGGGCACAGCCTGTTGCAGATTTACTGGCTACCCTTCTGGTAGTTGTTCTCTATGTGATTACATTCAGAAAAATGGAATCAAAAAGTCTCACTGAAAACTGAGATGAAAATCACAGCAGAACGGCTAATTGAGCAGACGTATAATCTTTGATGATAAGAATATTCTGAAATATCCACTGATAAAAGGAACTGGTTTAATACAGTTCCTTTTTTATTTGGTGGTGATATAATTATATTTATTGAAGTGTTTGAACTTTGTGAATAGATAGCAGGTAGAAATTTTCATATCCTTTTAGTATAATACGGTTAAGAAAATTTCAATAGGTATAACAGTCAGACAAATTCCAATATGTCGAACAGTGTAAAAGCTGAGATGCGCCTCAAGACCTCAGAAGAGAAACTTAAACGGGCGCTGGCGGTAGAAACCATGTACCGTCTGTACAAGAAGCATTACCCTATCTGGGCTAAGCAGAAGAAATAAATAGAAAGGCGCAGCCGAGTATCACGTATCTGATGTATCGGCTGCGCTTCATATTATTTAATTTCTTGCTCCAAACTATTGAATGCCGGAGTATCAAAGAATTCCGCCAAGGTGATACCCAGGCCATCACAAATCATTTTGACGGTAAGGAGTTTGGGATTCTGACTCTTACCATACAGGATATTCTTAACACTGGATGGAGGCAGTGCCGATATGCTTGCCAGCTTGTTGATGCTGATATCGCGCTCGCCGCACAATTCCAGGATTCTGTTTTTCACCGCAGTAACTGTATCCAAATTCGTGTCCTCCCAAAAACTTTTTTATTAGCATATACGATTGGGATGGACTTTATAGGCTATGCGTGCTACTATTAGGCTATACATAGCCGTAAGGGAGCGTAAAAAACTCCTTCGGCGGACAGCGGTACCGAAGGAGTTTGTGCTTATTTGATTTCCTGCTCCAGTGCATCGAACTCTGGAGTGCTGTAAAACTCGCCCAGTGTAATTTCAAAAGCATCGCACAATTTTTTAATTGTGACACTGCCAGGGTTTTGACTTTCCCCGTTCAAAATGCTTTTAATCGTCGATTGGGGAACTGCGGATAATGTGCTGAGTCCGTTCGGAGTGATGCCCCGTTGCGTGCACAGCTGACGAATTCTGTATGCAATTGTCTCTGCTGTATTCATACGCATCACCTCCGGTTGATTTATCACTAATATGATAAACGAAACCGGGCATCTATATTAGTGATACTTCACTAACTCAAAAATTTGTGATACAATATCGATATATCACTAACGCAAGAGGTGTCGTTATGCAAAAACGAGTTGTTATTGCCGGCAGCAGGAATTTCAATGACTATGAGCTGTTTTCTTCGGTTGTGGATAAGTGCTTGTCGCGCATCAGGACAGAATATGATATTATCATTTTATCCGGTCACTGCTCCGGAGCAGATATGATGGCCGAGCGATACGCCAAGGAACACGGTTATGGATTGGAAGTCTTTCCGGCAGATTGGAGCCTTGGACGCAAGGCGGGACCTCTGAGAAACAAAGCAATGGTTGATGTTGCTGATTATGCCATTGCCTTCCCCAGCGGTGGGCGCGGCACACAATCCCTTATCAATTTCGCGCATCAGAAGGGTATCCCCACCAAGGTATATCCCGTACAGACAGATTGAGAGGTAAAGGTATGAAACGAATTTTATGCACAACGATTGCGTTGTTGATGGTATTAACGGCGTGCGCTGCACCGGCCACATCTGAGCCGGAGCCTACGAAATACATTCACACTCCTTACGTGTCCACCATCACAGCAGAGGAATGCTTTATGTGCAGCGAGTCAAGGACTACTCCCGCTGGGTTGCACTGGGGCGAGGATAATGTCGGTCTTTTGAATCTCAACACTTTCGAGGTCCTGCGGATTGAAATCAACCGCTATGAGAACGGCAAGTTGGTAGAAAAGCAGGCAGGCTTCATGCAGACAACTGGTATGAAGAGCGGTAGCGTGTTCGCAACTACTGACCCCGACCGCGGCTATTCCCATGTTCGGATT
>JAZNEA010000009.1:0-1672 GCA_045588325.1 Clostridia bacterium | reverse complement strand
GCTGAGTCACTTACGACCTTGCCTACAGCAGCGCTGCCTGTTGCAACAGCTCCGGCCACGACTTTTCCGGCTGTGCCGACAACGGATGCGAATCCGGAGGCAAACTTTGAGCCAATAGATCTGCCGCTTTCCTCTCCGGCATTGCCTGAGTCAAGTTCCTTTTTGATCTTGTCCTGGACACCCTTGAAAGTCGGTTCAATTTGCACGTAAGCGGTTGCTATTTCTGACATTTACTCCACTGCTCCTCTTTTCTGCGCCTCCATGCCTCATAATCATCCGGAGTGCTGAATGACATGAGCTCATCCTTTGGCTTTTGAGGCTCAGATAAAACTTTAAATATTTTCTTAGGTTTTGCGCCCTTGTGTTTGCTCCTGGAGTACAGGAACATGTTGAAATCGTCGATCAGGAGCGCAAGTAATAACTGATCAAGTGTCGCATTGACACCTGCTAATTTCTTTTTTATACGACTATCATCCGGCAGTCCCATGCCAAGTGTCGCCGCCAGGGATGGCCCCAGGTTCTGATAGTCCAGTACGTGGTAATACTGAGCAAAGTCACAGATTAAAAGATCCTCGCTATCTGCTATCAGATGAGCGAGGAACATCAGTTTTTTAGCTTGACGCTCTCAAATATATCTGTGATCTCCTCGATCAGAGACTTGGTATCTGCTACACCGTTATGCCTGTATGCGACCTCATTCTGGAAAGCATAAAAGCCCTCTCCTGAGCCGAACATGAGCTCCAAAAGGTCAAAAAGCGTCTTGCTCTTGTCCATGATCGGCAGATCATCTTTCTGGAGCCTGGTGAGAAGGTACAGGACCCTGGTGTCGTCCTTCACTGCAGCATTTACTTTAAATTTCAGTCCTGATCTGGTCTCTCCCTCTACGAGATTGCCCATCTCAGGACTGACATTGTTTTGAGTTTTTTCCGCCGTTTTATTTGATTTTTCCGCCATTTTTTAATCTCCTTATTATGCGCTAGGGACATCTCCCGCACCCTCAAGATACTCGTCATGAGTCTTGCCCTCGCTGTCAGGATATGCACTTATAGTGATTCCGTAGGCGATAGGATCTGATGCGTTATAGGTGATCTCCTCTCTTGCTGTCACTGCTCCGTCAGCAATGACGATTCTCTTTGCCCGGTTATTTCTGAGCGCCAGGTCAAAAATGAATGCTCTCTCCTGAGGATCTTTTGATGTGACTTTTACGTGGATAGTTCCATCTGCAGCCTCTGTGACGTTATCGTCGCCGTAAACTGCTTTAAGTACGTCCACACTCTCTGATTCGATAAGAGCCAGACTGAAAGTGTCTATAAACTCCTCGATAGAGTTGTAAACGATAAGGCCTCCCCACTCCTTGATGCTGGAGATAGATAAATCATTGGCATTGGATAGACCTTCCTCGGATACGTATCCGAGATTGATCCAGTCATCCGACAATGGAGTTGTGGCATCTGTCGGGAGCTCTGTTCCCAGCGGAGCTGTAAAGACAGCACCTGCCACGTTGGGCTTGCCTGTACTTACATAATTGGCATTATTTCCCTTTTTCATGGGCAACCTCCATAAATTAGTAGTGTGTAACAACAAAAACGGACTGATATCTTGGGAGCTTTTTCTCTGTGTCCTTAAAGTCCGCAGTAGAATTGAGCTCCACCTTTGAGATCTCAGGCCGCTC
>JAZNEA010000008.1:0-5494 GCA_045588325.1 Clostridia bacterium | reverse complement strand
AAGGAGTTCTATCCCCTCAACGAGTATGTTGACAACATCATCAACTGCATCAACATGGACGCAATCCGCGAGGCTGGCCTCAAGGTTGTTATGGATCCTATGTACGGCGTTGGCGAGCCTGCTTTGGGTGCCATCCTGCACACAGCACGCTGCGATGTTGATGTTATTCACGGCAACCACGATACTCTGTTCGGCCGCAAGCTGCCTGCCCCCACAGCAGAGGGACTTAAGGAGCTGGCTGTTACAGTTGTAGACAACGGCTTTGATGTAGGTATCGCCATGGACGGCGACGCTGACAGATTGGGCGTTATCGACGAGAAGGGCCGCTACCTGCACCCCAACGAGATCCTTTGCTTGCTGTATTACTACCTGGTAAAGTACAAGGGATGGCAGGGTCCTGCAGTTCGTAACTTGGCTACATCTCACAGACTTGACAGAATTGCAGAGAGCTTTGGTCAGGTTTGCCATGAGGTTCCCGTAGGATTTAAGCACATTTCTGCTAAGATCACTGAGGCAGACGCTGTTTTGGGCGGCGAGTCCTCTGGTGGACTTACAGTTCGTGGCCACATCAAGGGCAAGGACGGCGTTTACGCTGCATCCCTCATCGTTGAGATGATCGCCGTTATCGGCAAGCCCCTTTCTGAGATTGGCAAGGATCTGGATGAGCTGTTTGGCCCTGTTTCCGAGATGGTTGAGTTGGGCTTTAAGTTCAGCCAGGCCAAGAAGGATGAGCTCTACGACCTGCTCTTCGTTCAGAAGCAGCTGCCTAACCTGGATGACTTCGAGGTTGATCACGTTAGCTACTTCGATGGCTGCAAGGTTTACTTCAAGAACGGCGGTTGGATTATCGCCAGATTCTCCGGCACAGAGCCTCTGATCCGCGTATTCTGTGAGATGCCCTCCGACGAGGATGCTAAGACAGTTTCCGACAGATTTGTTAAGTTCCTGGGCCTGTAATTCCAGCTAATTTATACAGTACACGAGGCGGTCAACCAGACCGCCTTTTTTGTGCCCTTCTTAATTGATTCTTATTCTCTACTATGTTACATTTATTATATCTATGTAAACATGGAGGCTTCATGAAACACAATCGCATTATTACACTACTTTTGACTGTGGCTCTGCTGGTTTCTGCAATTTGCACACCTATCCTTGCCACAGCAGACACTGAGGACAACTCTCTCGTTCGCAATGTTGTCTACATCTACAACATGTCCGCTAAGGAGATTTCTGAGATCGACGTAGAGGGCCTCAAACTGACACACATTAACTACGCATTTGTCTACGTAGCAGAGAGCGCCTTTGGCGACCTGGGCTACATTACCACCAACAAGGGCCAGTTCGACCTGTTCAACGAGCACTACTACATGGGTTATGACGCTAAGTCCAAGCTCCAGGCCCTTACTGCCCTTAAGGAAAAGTATCCCTGGCTGTCCATTTGTGTATCCATCGGCGGTGGTGACAATGAGCAGAAGGCAGCTTTTGCCAAGCTGGCCACAGACGACGCCGGCATGGAGCGTTTCGCCCAGAATGTTCGCCAGCTCCTGGTGGACTACGACTTAAATGGCGTTGACCTTGACTGGGAGGTACCCGAGAACCGCAAGGAGATGAAGGCCTACATCAAGATGGCACAGCTCTTGCGCGAGCAGCTGGGTCCCGATGCAGTTATCACAGCCGCAGTTCCCTGCGACACCGTATTCACCGAGCTCTTCACCAAGAAGATGACTCAGGAGTTCGACCAGGCCCTTTCCTTCTGGAATGTTATGACATATGACCTGGGCAACGTAGGTAACTATGATTACATCGCTCCCATGGACTTTATCATCGTAGAGGGCGAGACCTACGCCGACCACGTTCGTCTGGCATGGGGCAGCGTCAGGGATGGTATCAAGAACCTGGCTGATATTGGAGTTCCTTATGAGAACATGGTTCTGGGACTGGCATATTTTGGCATCGTAAACACCAACATCGTACCCGAAAACACAGAGATTCCCCACGGTCTCCGCGTCAATGGCGAGTCTTCCAAGCCCTATTACGAGGATATCGCAACTTATCTGCAGGATCCCACCTGGACACGTCACTGGAACGAAATTGCCAAGTGTCCCTACCTGCTCCAGACAAACAGCGAGGGCAAGATTACTGGCTACATAACCTACGACGATGCAGAGGCTATTGCAGTTAAGATGGATTTTGCTAAGGAGATGGGCCTTAGTGGCGCCATGTGCTGGACTCTCAACGGTGACGACGCAGATTACACACTGGCCAAGGCTACAGCCAGCCACATCAGTGACGATGCACTCAAGCTGACTGCTGGTGTAATCATTGAAAACCCACCCGTTAAGGAGCCTGACCCAACAGCCACTCCCGAGCCACAGGCCACCGACGCACCAACATCTGCTCCTACAGATGAGCCCACAGCAACACCTAAGAAGAACAACGTCCTGCCCCTCATTATCGGCGGAGTTGTAGTTGCTGCCATCGTAGTTGTTGTAATTGTTGTATTAAAGAAAAAGAAATAAGACATACAAAATGGGAGGACATATGAATAACATTCAATACTTGTTCCGCTTTGGCCTTTCTCCGGAGAAGATTCTGTCTTTACCCGTAGAGGACCTTAAGATTACCCACCTGGACTATTCATTTATCTACCTGACCGAGTCCGGCGCACTTACCAGCACCAAGGATCAGGAAATTGTTGAGGGCGACATGTATGTGGACGACGAGGTTCGTCCCCTGTTGGAGGCTCTGTCTCAACTCCGAAAGGAGCATCCATCTGTTTCCATAATGCTGTCCCTGGGCGGCGGAGATCGTCAGCAGTCCGCCAGTTTCCGCTCTGTTGTGCAGGATCCAGTCAAGGTGCAGCGTCTGGCACGTGCTTGTGCCCAATATTTGGACGAGTTTGGCTTTGACGGCATTGATGTGGACTGGGAGTACCCCGAGAACGAGACCGAAATTCTGCAGTATATTGACCTTCTCAAGGCCATCCGTCAGCACATCGGCGACACTCGTTTGCTCTCCTCTGCGCTGCCTGTAGGACATATTCTCACCAATTTTACTCCTTCTCAGGTAGCCGAGATCAATGAGATAATGGACTTTTGGAACCTGATGACCTACGACCTGGGCCTGTTCCACAACTACTCCTTTGTCGCTCCCTACAACACACGCTCCGAGACAGAGATATTCGGATATTCCTCCCTGTCAGAGGGCATGGAACAGTTCCACAAAATTGGCGTTCCCTACAGTCGAATGAATGTGGGCGTACCATCCTACGGCAAGCTGTGGCGTGAGATCACAGACCTGACCACAGATGATTTGGGCCACTTCTTTGGCCGCAAGGTATCTGGCCCTAGGTGCAAGCAGCTCCACGTAAACCGCATGCAGGAGGTCCTCAAGGAGCCCGGCTGGAACGAGGTTTGGGTAGAAGAGGCTCGTTGCCCCATCTACTACAAGGCAGAGGGCAACCGCATTACCGACCTGATTGCCATGGATGACAACAGAGCCACTGCCCATAAGTGCAAGCTTATTGTGTCCAAGCACTGTGCCGGCGTAATGATGTGGTGCCTGAACGGCGATACCGACGACCACTACATCCTGAAGACCATCGCTGGGGAAATTGGGTGAGTTAAAAGTGAAAAGTGAAGAGTGAAAAGTGCAGTTAAGAGATAAGAGTGAAGAGTTAAAAGTGCAGTTAAGAGATAAGAGTGAAGAGTGAAGAAAGTTGGTCAGTTATGAGTTAACAGCTGGCAAACTCTTTGCTAGCCAACTTTATTAACCCTTATCTCTTATCTATTATCTCATGAAACAAATAAAAGTGGGTTAGCCAATAGTTTTCCAACTATAAACTAGCCCACTTTTTTTATCTCTTCACTTTTAGTTCTTAACTAAAATCGGGTTCTTAGGGCTGCGCCCTAAGCCGTGCCCCCGGCGCTTGCGGGAGTAGCCGGCGACTTTTCACCGCGAAGCTTGCTTCGCCTTGACCATAGGAACATAGCGACCAGAACTTTTCACTCTTCACTTTTCACTTAACAAGCCTTTGCTTCGCTCTGGCAGTAGTTTGTACAGCACAATGCCCAGGATTGATGAGATTATGCCCTTGCTCAGGTTGAAGTTCAGCACACAAATCAGCACAAAGGACCACATGCC
Source organism: Clostridia bacterium (assembly GCA_045588325.1). Lineage (GTDB taxonomy): Bacteria > Bacillota > Clostridia > RGIG7378 > RGIG7378 > RGIG7378. Next base: position 1,351 of record JAZNEA010000008.1, on the reverse strand, counting down.
CGAAATGCTCGGGAATATCTTGGTGCCCATACCAATAATTACCTCCATTGGCAGGCCGAACACCTCGGAATACATCGGCAGCAACACAAAGTAATTCAGCAGACAGCTGACCACACCCAGGGATACTGTTCCCACAACTACGCCCAAAATCGCGCTGTCCATGGTCTTCTTGCGGTGGAAAACCAGCGTCGCAGGCACTACAAAGGAGCATCCCATGAGGAAGTTGGACAATTCGCCAATTCCTGCTGTGGTAGTTCCGTCCAGCAAAAAGTTCACCAGCACTTTGATGGCCTCGATGGCCACCGCCGCAGGAGCACCCAGCAAAAATCCACCCACCAGGCAGATCACCTCGGACAGCTCCATCTTGTAGAACGTTGGCGCCCATGGAACAGGCATCTTAAACACCATTGCCACTGCAGCCAAGGCAGAAAACATACCAATGTAAGCAATCTTTTTAATCCGTTTTTGTCTCATATCCCTCTCCAAATAAAAAGCCCACATAGCTGGTATGCGGGCAAAGTTTAGCTAAATATAACCTCTTCCATCCAGACTATACTGTCGGTACTGGAATCACACCAGTTCTGCCCATGCCTTCGCAGGAGCTCGCGGACTATACCGCCGGTCGGGAATCTCACCCTGCCCTGAAGTATTTTGTTGTAAATCCGACTACAGTGTGCCGAAGAGCCTGTCTCCTGCATCTCCCAGTCCGGGAACGATATAGCCGATCTCGTTGAGCTTCTCGTCCATGGCTCCAATGTAGATATCTACATCTGGATGCTCCTGGTGTACCCTCTCAACACCCTCTGGTGCTGCAATGAGGTTCACCAGTCTGATGTTGGTGGCTCCACGCCTCTTGATAAAGTCGATGGCTGCTGCAGCGCTACCGCCTGTGGCCAGCATGGGGTCCAGCAACAGAACCTGACGGTCCTGAACGTCAGAAGGCAACTTGCAATAGTACTCTACTGGCTCCAAGGTGTCATGGTCTCTGTACAGACCGATGTGTCCTACCCTGGCAGCAGGTACCAGCTCCAGCATGGCGTCTACCATACCCAATCCTGCGCGGAGGATCGGCACGATGGCGACCTGCTTGTCTATAACGTGGCCAACCGTTGCTCCCATTGGAGTCTCGATGGGATGCTCTACCAAAGTCAAATCCCTGGTGCACTCATATCCCATAAGCAAGGAAATCTCATAAACCAGCTTACGGAACTCCTTGGTATCTGTGTTCTTGTCCCTCAGAATGCTGATCTTGTGCATAATAAGGGGGTGATCCATTATATGAACGTTCCTCATGATATATCTCCTTTGTTTGGACTTATATAATCTTATCACACCTATTTTTGGATGGCAA
>JAZNEA010000007.1:0-19529 GCA_045588325.1 Clostridia bacterium | reverse complement strand
CTGTACCTGCACCCCATCTGGTGTAGGAGTCGCTACCGGTGTAGCTGTCGGACTGATAACAGGCGCAGGTGTTGCGGTTGGCGTTTCAGTGTGACTAGGTGCAGGTGTCGCTGTAGGCTTAGTTCCTGGTGTCGCTGTTGCAGTCGGCGTAGCCGTCGGGGTCACTGTGGGCGTAGCTGTCGGCGTGGCTGTGGGCTTAGCTGCTGGTGTCGCTGTGGGCTTAGCTGCTGGTGTCGCTGTGGGTTTAGCTGCTGGTGTCGCTGTGGGTTTAGCTGCTGGTGTCGCTGTGGGTTTTGGCGTTGGCGTCGTAGCAATAAGCTGACTCAGATCCAACCTTCTCTCCTCGTATGTCGAACTATAAGGCTCATTATCTATGTATAATGTAATATACTTAGATCCTGGTATTATTTCGGACCTGTAGATGCTATTTGCTCCATCTATGGTATAGACAATGGTCATAGCACCTGTAGTGATATCGATAGCAGCAACATCCCTAGGTGTATTTACAAACAAACGTCCATTATATACTCCTATTCCAGAATAAGTCCCCTGGTAATAAGCATTTGGGTTGTCCTGGGGTCTCCAATATTCTGTGTGCATAGAGAGTCTCTTTGTTTCACCCTGGGAAACCGTATTCTCTACCAGTGCCTTTCCATCTTTGCCATATTGGTCGCCATCTATGTAGTACCACTTGCCATTTAATGTGGCCATGAGTCCCTCTGCACCTGTCCAAAACGCATTATCATATTTTGTGGAAGTGCAGCTAATATCCGTGCCGTAACTATTTGCGTCTGCTCTTAAGGAGTTACCATCTCGCTGCAACATAGTAGCATCACTGACTAACAGATATTTGTGAGCTCCCTCGCTATAGGTGTATGCTGCAGTACTATCAGTGGCTCCCATACTAGGATCATCCCAAGTGGGATCCACGTTGTACCATTGGCCATCCAGCTTAACTGCAACCCAAGAATGGTTTGCCCGCTCGCTGAACCTGTAACAACACTCGATTCCCTGAGACTTTAGCAGGGCAATCATAAGCAGCGAATAAGCATCGCACACGCCTGTCCCTTCTTTCATAAGGTTGTAGGCGTCATATATATAATATGTATAATCATATTCATATGCAGAAGCGATATATTCGTGGATCCAAATGACCTTGCCAACATTATCCAGACCACTTGGCATTGCGGTAACAATGTTCGACAACATTGCGTTATATTCCCTTATGGCAGCGTCTATCTCACTAGAAGCCATTGTGAACTTAAGGCTCATCGTATTAACATGTGCAGTGGGCCCCAGCATCGAATAAGAAAAAGCAGTGGAGTAATAGAAAAACTGAGGATTGCCGTAGTAGACCTGATAGTATGGTGTCGTTGGATCGAGACAAGTAACGGCGATAAGGTTAACACTGTCCCTGCGGTTGGACATGGCCTCATAAATAACATCCTGCGCCGTTTGCGCAGCCTGCACAGGAAGACAAAAGCCTGCCACAATAGTGCTCACAATGAGCACCATTGCAACAAGCCTTGCTGTTAACATTCTGATTTTATCCCTTTTACCAGAGGACATTAGTCAAAAAACCTTATTCCCTTTCCTGAATACATAATCTTGCCAGACATCATCCACTCCTTAATGCCTCTCTGCAAACTGGAGTTTTCTGCCAAGGTGCTAAGGTCAACATCTGGACCTGCCTTGAACAAGAAGTTCAGTGTGTCCTCGTTGCCACCACTGCGGGGCACATTATAATACTCGCTGGAGAAGGCAAATATGTTGGATGTGTCCTTGACGAATCTTGGCAACTCTCTACCGAGTAACCACGAATCGCAAATAAAGGCCTTAGGCTCAAACTCAGGGAAAACCTCCTTGAAATATCCCCTGGCCCTGGCATAGCTGTCTGCCGCTGCATCCTTATCAAGCTTACCGTTGGGGCTAATATGTACGCTGAGAACCTCATCTCCATCCTCTACTACCAGTTCCCACTCAGCCTTATCCAATGTCATGACTATACGGCAAACCTGGCCAGCCAGTGTAATAAGATTGCCGCGAACAATCTTATCGTCCTCATAGAAATTGGCTACGACAACATCTTCCTCGTTCTCGCCTCTGGGCATATATCCGTCATTGCCATATCTGCCTGCCTTGGCAAGTACAACGTGCTTACCAGTATTCTTATTCCTATATGCTCTAACGCCAAATGTAAATGTGTGTCTCTCAAAGGTGAGACGACCAACGTCCATAATAAGGCCCTTGACGTACAAAGTATTCCATCCCATGAGACCCATATTGACCCACTTAGGCGCTCCTGTCTCTGGATTCCTGGAAATGGTCCATCTGAGCTGTCCCTGCTCCATCTTAATCTGCTCGTCAGGGAGTCTCTTCCATGCCTGCTCTGAGCGGTGCAAGCCGGACAGCAATGCTACTGTGCCAAAACCTACAACCTCTGTGCCATCTGCCTGCTTTGGTACGCCCATGCCCCAGCTCTCAAACTGATAGTCTGGAGACATGTACATACAATAATGAACAACCCAGAACATTTGTGTAAGTGCAGGTGACTGTGCAATAATGCGCTGCTGCTCTACAAAGGGCTCCAACATGTCCTGATTAATGTCATAGAAGGCAAATGCCCTGGAAGCATAATCTGCAGTTAACTCCTCGATCTCTCCTTCGGGCATAGCAGTCATGGCGTCCTCGAACTCCTCTTCCAGGCGCTCTGTGGCCCACATCGGCTTAACACCAACTGCCTTCAGCATATCAATATATGTGGGACAAGCCCAATTTGTCTTAATCATAACAGTCCTCCAATATATCTTTCATTATGTTCACATTTCAATTACAGTATAGCACAGCGCTAAATCTTTGTAACTATCCATTACTAAAGAAAAGGAGCCAATGGACTTAGTCCACTGACTCCTATGCTCTTTTCGCTAAAGGATATAACCAGAATGTCTAATCTGACTTAGATCAAGTGCCAAATATCTCTGTTGTACTCGAGAATTGTCCTGTCGCTGGAGAATTTTCCAGAACATGCAATATTCATGACAGACATGCGGTACCACTTGGTCTTATCGCCATATGCCTCATCAACCCTTGCCTGCGCGTCACAGTAGCTATCGAAATCCTTGAGAACAAAGTATTCATCTCCACCATATACCAGGGAGTTGAAAATCTCTCTGAACATCTCTGTATCTCCATTGGAGAATGTGCCATCCACCAGGCTGTTCATTACCTTGTGCAGCTTAGGGTTGTTATGGTACTCATCTATTGGTCTGTATGAGTTCTCGGCGCGGATCTTGAGGATATCCTCTACGGAGAGGCCAAAGATGAACATGTTCTCTCTGCCTACCTCCTCACATATCTCCACATTGGCTCCGTCCATGGTACCCAATGTAACAGCACCATTCAGTATAAACTTCATGCAGCCAGTACCGGAGGCCTCCTTACCCGCTGTTGAAATCTGCTCGGAGACATCGCTGGCAGGGAACAGTTTCTCTGCAAGGGATACTCTGTAATTTGGCAGGAAGACAACCTTCATCTTCTTGCTTACCACAGGATCGTTATTTACCACATTTGCAACGCAGTTAATCAGGCGGATAATCTGCTTAGCCCTGCGATAGCCAGCTGCAGCCTTGGCTGCGAAAATAAAGGATCTGGGGTGCATTGGGTAATCTGGATTTTCCTTGATTGCGTGGTACAGTGAAATAATGTGTAATACATTAAGCAACTGTCTCTTGTACTCGTGCAACCTCTTGACCTGAACATCGAAGATGGACTCAGGATCCAGTTCAACGCCTACCTCATTCTTAACATACTCAATGAGCTTAAGCTTGTTGTCCCTCTTGATATCTGCACACCTTCTGCAGAAGCCCTCGTCCTCTGCCAGAGGAACCAGTTTCTTAAGGTCGTCCAGGTTGGTTATCCATCCGCGTCCAATAATCTCAGAAATCAGAACAGACAGTTCGGGGTTAGAATACAACAACCATCTGCGCTGGGTGATTCCATTAGTCTTGTTGTTGAACTTCTCCGGGAAAATCTCATAGAAATCCTTGAGCTCCTGGTTTTTGAGAATCTCTGTATGCAGGAAAGCAACACCATTGACGGAGTGGCTGCCAACGATGGCCAACTTAGCCATGTGTATCATGTTATTGTTCAGGATGGCCATGCCACATACCTTCTCGTAGGAGAAATGGTGTACGTTGTACAGTTCCTCGATGAATCTGCGATTTATCTCCTCGATAATCATGTAAATACGTGGCAACAATCTGCGGAACAGGTCGATGGGCCATTTTTCCAGAGCCTCAGACATGATTGTATGGTTAGTGTATGCGCATGTTCTCTTTGTGATTTCCCATGCCTCTTCCCAACCGAGGCCTTCTTGGTCTGTCAAGAGTCTCATGAGTTCTGCCACTGCCATTGAGGGGTGTGTATCATTGAGCTGGAACGCATACTTATCCGGGAACTGAGCAAAGTCTGTATTGCCCAGCATCTTAAACTCCTTGATGGCCTGCTGAATAGTTGCAGAAACAAAGAAATACTGCTGCTTAAGTCTGAGCTCCTTGCCGGAAATGTGGTCGTCTGCAGGATACAAAACCTCTACAATTGTCTTGGCGAGATAATCCTGCTCAACGGCCTTGCGATAGTTGCCTGCATTAAACTCGGCGATATCGAACTTGTGCACCGCCTCCGCATCCCAAAGGCGCAGAGTATTTACCATGTCAGTGCCATATCCTGTAATTGGAATATCGTGTGCAACTGCCATTACAGAGGAGTAGTTCTCCTGTACAAAGTCATAGCTGTCATTGCCCTTGTGAACGTACTTAACAGTACCGCCAAATTTGATCTCAAAGGACCACTCAGGACGTACTATCTCCCAGGGAGTTGCGCCACCGGGGAGCCAATCATCTGGAATCTCCTCCTGCTCTCCTCTGTCATTGATAACCTGCTTGAAGATGCCATTTCTGTAACGGATACCGCAACCTACTGCAGGCATATCCAGTGTGGTAAGACTGTCCAGGAAGCAGGCTGCCAATCTGCCCAAGCCACCGTTGCCCAATCCTGGATCTGGCTCTGCATCCTCAACCGCATCTAAGGAAATACCCATCTCGTCGAGAGCCTCCTTAACGCCATCCATGATGCCAAGGTTAATCAAGTTGTTGCCAAGGAATCGTCCCATAAGGAACTCCATCGACATATAATAAACCTGCTTGGTGTGATTGTCATAGCAATTCTTGATAGTCTGCATCCAGCGCTCGATTACAAGCTCCTTAACTGCATTGCTCACTGCTGCATATATCTGTGTGGGGTTAGCTGTATCCAAAGTCTTACCATACAGCATCTTAAGATTGTGTCTGACCTCAGACTGAAATTCTGTCTTGTCAAACTGAGTATAAAAATGTTGTGTCATAGTTCCTCCGACAACATAAAAACATTCTAATTAGTAAAATTGCTCAAAAAGAGCAAATGAGATTTTGCTATTTTAACCTAAAGAGGTCCATCCGTCAATCTTGGAACGGTAAATTGCCCCGAAAACGGTGTTTTTTACGTCCGGGTGCTCCTTGGCCATATTTTCTAACAATGTTCTCATTTGTGAACGCTCCGTGTAACCATCATGAGGGCAGGAGTTCTTGATAGCCTGGTATCCAGACGCACTCATATATGCTAGGATTTCCGACTCCTCTGCAAATATGAGCGGACGGATAACCTTAAGCCCCGTTCTGGTCAGATCTGTAACTGGAGAGAATGTGCTGATTCGACCCTCTCTAAAGAGGCACATAAGCATGGTCTCCACCACATCATCCTTAGTATGTGCCAGTGCCACAGAAGTACACCCCAGAGAGACGGCTGTGGTATTGAGAGCTCCCCTCCTAAGATTTGCGCATATAGCACAGGGGCTTGTACCCTTTTCTACATATGTTGCTGTTATCTTTCCAATGTCAGTAGGTACTATTGTCAACGGAACATCTAAGTCTCTGCAAAACCCCTCCAGGCGACATGTATCCATATTGCCATACCCTAAATCTATATAAATGGCCCTTAGTTCAAATTTGCGCGGGTAGTACCTCTGGACCTGTTTTATGGCAGACAACATGGTCATGCTGTCCTTTCCTCCGGATAACCCCACTGCAATAACATCGCCATCCTGTATCATGTTGAACTCCTGGAGCGCCTTGCGCACCATGCCTGGCATTCTCTTAAGGTAATCCATTATCTGCTCCTCCATCTTGCAATGGTGACATCAAACACCAGAATAATCGCTCCCCCTATGGCGGCGCCTATAGTATCTACACACAAGTCGAACAGCTCACATGCCCTACCTGGAACAAACAGCTGATGTATTTCGTCTGTTACAGCATACCCCATAGAAATCAATGTTGACAATGCCCATTGAGTCCCCTTGTGAACAGGAATTATCCCTACTCTACGATAGGTTCCCAAAAGCCAGAAAAACAGAGCTGCCAAGCCGGCAAACTCGCCACCATGTCCCATCACTCTCAGCGTGCCACTTACCCTGGACACTAACTGTAGCCTATCCTGCTCCGTCATATCATCAAAGTCAGTGTAAATCAAGCGACAAATCGGCTCCGCTATCCCCTGGGATAATTGGCTGGACTCGGTTGCTGTTTGCGCGGAAAAAGCAAAGATGATCGCCATGTAAGCAATCACCAATGCAAATAATACTATTCTCTTTTTTGAGATTGTTCTCCCCATGGCTAATCAAACCTGGACTGGAGTTTCTGTCCTGATCTCCTGATGCTTTTCTTCGGCCTCCCTCATTTCGGGAACCTCTGTATTGCAATTTACCTCTTCTGGATCCTTGTATGTGGGAACTACCTTTCGCATAGCAGCCTTGATCCCCTCTGTAGCAATGCCCTCTTCTGCCTGGGCAACAGCCTCCATCAAAATTGTGATCTTATCATCCACATCCTGTCTGGATAGAGTTGTCTGCTGCTCTACAAAAATCTTCTGGTTAGCAGTGGTTGTGAGATTCTCCCCTGCAACCAAAAGCTCCTCATATAGCTTCTCGCCTGGTCTCAATCCTATCTCCACAATGTCAATGTCTTTGTATGGTCTAAAACCTGAAAGTCTTATCATATCTTCTGCCATGTCTACGATTCGGACAGGCTTGCCCATATCAAGAACGAACAAATCTCCGTGGTCTGCCATTACTCCAGCCTCCATTACCAGCTGTGTGGCCTCCTTGATGGTCATAAAGAAACGTATGATTCGCTTATCTGTAATTGTGACCGGCCCTCCCGCTGCAATCTGCTTTTTGAACAACGGAACAACTGAACCATTGGATCCCAATACATTACCAAATCTAACGGCGGAGAAAATGGTCTTACTGTCTGTTCTGCAGTTTACCACCATCTCGCACATTCTCTTGGATGCACCCATAATATTGGTGGGGTTTACCGCCTTATCAGTGGAGATAAGCACGAACCTCTCTGCTCCATACTTCTCAGCCATGTCAGCAGTATTATATGTGCCCAAAACGTTATTCTTGATAGCCTCGCAAGCACTATGCTCCATGAGGGGAACGTGCTTATGAGCAGCTGCGTGAAGGACAATCTGAGGTCTATATGTTCTGAATATAGCCTCCAGACGAACCCTGTCTCTAACGGATGCGATCTCTACCTCAAGGTCCAGTCTGTCTCCATATTTGCGAATCAACTCCTGCTGAACCTCATATGCGTTGTTCTCGTATATGTCGAGAATTATGAGTTTGCGTGGTCCTAACTTTGCAATCTGTCTGCATATTTCGCTACCGATGGAGCCACCTCCACCTGTTACAAGAACAACCTTGTCCTTATATGCCTTTAACACGGCGTTGTCCTGAATCCTTACGGTGTCTCTGTACAACAAATCCTCGATGTTGATCTCGCGGATAGTTCTCTTTTCGTTGGTATTTTCTGCCCCCTCGTTGAGGAAATCGTAAACCTTAATCTTACACTTAGTCTGTCCGTAGAGGTTATAAAGACGCTGTATCTCCGCCCTGGATGCAGAGGGCAGTGCAATAAATATCTCCTGGACTGGCATCGTTTTAAGCGTGCTGATTGTCTTATCGTTTTCGGGTAGCACCTTAATGCCGAATATATTGCTACCAACCTTTGTGGGGTCCTTGTCCACAAAAACCAAAGGCTTGTAATGTGATGCCTCATTGTATGTCAGTTCCTGAGCCAACAATGTTCCAACCATGCCTGCACCAACAATAGCAACACCTATCTTGTTAGCACTCTTGATGTCGGTGTTATATGCCCTGTAGTTCTGCTGATAAAAAAGCCTGGATGATAGTGTCAAGAATATAACTATAGAACAAGCTGAAATATTCTGCCAAATACCCATGTAGTAAGGAGTCTTGTGCAAGGAAGCAATAACTATGGCACAGGCAACCATGTCGCTGTAAATAAGCTGCAAATAAGCCTTAGAATTGGCATATCTCCAAACATTTGAGTACACACGGAAAATAAATCTGCACGCAAATATGGCAACAAAAGCTGCCCCTCCACAAATCAACAGATGCGCAATATCCAACTTTACTGACATGCTGGACTGCAGAGACACCACATATGTTCCAAAGAAAACAGCAGCAAATATCGCGATATCTATAACTACTAATGCAAATTTTCGTCCTAAAGACTTAATCTTCATGTTACCTCTATATCCTTGCTCTTATTCATCAAAAAGTCTCAAGTTACCGTCCTAGACGGCTCCCATGGGTGATACCCATAGTTCTTCTGGATAGATATCATCGTCAACAAGGCGACGTATGTCCTCCATTACGCTCTCCCTATCCTCCCTATAGGTCATGCCAAACCATCTATCCTCGGAGGTGCGGGCTGCAACTCTAAGCTCATGGTTCTCCAACATGTCATTGACCATAATAGGCAAAAGGCTCTCTGCCTTAAGGGCCAATGGGGGCAGGCCCCTCAGAAAGGCATTAAAATACTCCTCCATAATCGGCAGGAAGTCCTGTCTGAATCCCCAGAAATTCATAGATACCTTCTCCATGGGGTCCAGCTCCTGTCTGGCCTGTCCATCTATATCTGTACCAGAACTAATGGCAGAATTTCCAGACATATCGGAAAAAATACTCCCCGAATCTCTGTCGTACACAATATTGCGGGTCTCCCGTACATTCTGTAGCCAGCCATCGATAATTCTACACACTCCCCTGGTGACTCCACCAGACAAGCTGATGGTGTTATTGAGTATATATGGCACCATAGCTCCATCTGTGGGACGCTCAAGATCGCATAGCATGGAGTGCATTATCTCAAAAGCCTGTGGACCATAGTAGTCATCTGCGTTAACTGTGGCAAAGGGCTCCTGAATATACGGAGCTGCACAAAGAACGGCATGAACTGTGCCATAGGGCTTGGTCCTATCCTCAGGCACTTTGTACCACAAAGGAAGCTTAGTAAAATCCTGAACTGCATACTCTACCTGCACAAGGGAAGAAATCTTGTCTCCGACAGCCTCCTTGACTGTGGAGATCATCTCCTCCTTAAGGATAAATATAACCTTGGTAAAGCCAGCCTTGATCGCATCATAAATGGAATACTCCATGAGCATCTGACCCCTAGGGCCAATCTGAGACATCTGCTTGTCTCCACCAAATCTGCTGCCAAGACCTGCGGCTAATATAACAAGCGCGGTATTCATCAGCTAACCTCCAATATGGCAATTTCGCAAGCGCGAAAAAAGCACCAATTATTGTACCATAATTGACAACCTTCCGCAAACTACATACTTAGATAAAAAGCCGCCACGAAAACGCGACGGCTTGGTCGGAGTGACCCGATTCGAACGGGCGACCTCTTGGTCCCGAACCAAGCGCTCTACCGGCCTGAGCCACACCCCGAAAACAGCATTGGTTATTATATTTCAGCCCATAGTGGATGTCAAATCAAAAACGTTTCCACTATCTGCGCAAACCCATCCTCATCGTTGGTGGCAGTTACCAAATCTGCCTGGGCCTTAATATCCTCCGGGGCATTGCCCATGGCCACAGAACACCCAGCCACCTTGAACATATCCAGGTCGTTATAATAGTCGCCAAGGACACATATTTGCTCCGTCGCTATACCTGTAATCCCGCTGAGGCGCTCAATGCCCTTGCCCTTGTCATGACCTGCAACTGTAATATCTAATAGGCCTGGGTCCGAGACTGTATAACCTGTAGTTTTCAGTGTATCCAAAAACCGACGTGCTTCGTCAAACCTGGATTGATCGCGTTCGGCAATCAGCATCTTAGAAATCTGCAAATTTCCCATAAATGACAAATCACCGGACAATTGTCTCAAATCCATGGGTGGCACACCTACCTCCTGTGCCAATTGGTTGTTCCTGTGATAATTCCAGAGCCTGCTGCTGCCTGGTGTGCAATATACCGGACCATGTGTCAGGACAACGTTGTCGTAACCACCATCCTGGCAAAATTGTGCTATTCGAATAGCCTCCGCATTATCCATATATACGGCTACGATAGGCGAACTGGAGACAGGGTCCCACACTACTGCTCCTTGAGAAGTCAATATGGGCGTCCTCTGTTGTAGCTCTTTGCAATACACCAATGTCTGTGTTGCTATTCTGCCTGTACAAAAGGAAAACTCTATGCCTTTTTGCCTCAAGGCCTGCACAGCAGCCAGATTCCGCTTGGACATAGACTTATCGCTGCGTAGAAACGTACCGTCCATATCAGCGACAACAAGTTTTATGTTGGAAAAGTTAATCATGTGAAAATCCTAAAAATAAAGACGCCCAGGCTATATGCCTAGGCGTCTAATCTGGTGACCCATAGCGGATTCGAACCGCTGTTGCCGCCGTGAGAGGGCGGAGTCTTAGGCCGCTTGACCAATGGGCCGTGCGACTATAATACACAAAGGCGTTCACCATGTCAAGCACCTATTTTACATTTTTTGCAACTAATTTTTCTGTCGTTAACCAAGGAGTTTGCTCTTTCCTGACATCTCCCTGACTATAAGAAGAAGCACGAGAATTCCCGTGCCTCTTGTCCTTATATCTGTGGTATTTAATCTTGATCAACATTACAGTCTGCGTCCGCTGATCTCGTCCAACATATCTGTCATAACCTGGTCAAGGGCGATTGCTCCCTTGTCTCCGTCCTTGCGGGATCTGACAGCAACTGTTCCATCCTCGGCCTCCTTATCTCCCACAATAAACATGTATGGAATCTTGCCTAGCTGAGCCTCACGAATCTTGTAACCCACCTTTTCGTTGCGGTCATCCAACTCCACGCGAATGCCTGCTGCAGTGAGCTTATCCACAACGGACTGTGCATACTCCTTATGTTTCTCTGCAATGGTAATTACCTTGACCTGCACTGGTGCCAGCCATGTAGGATATGCGCCAGCAAAGTGCTCGGTAATAACACCAATAAAACGCTCGATGGAGCCAAACACAACTCTGTGAATCATGACTGGACGGTGCTTTTCGCCGTCTGCTCCTGTATACTCCAGCTCGAATCTCTCAGGCAACTGCATATCCAACTGAATCGTACCGCACTGCCATGTACGTCCCATAGAATCCTCAAGGTGGAAGTCCAACTTAGGTCCGTAGAATGCACCATCACCCTCATTAATGTGGTATGCCTTGCCCATGTCTGTAATAGCAGCCTTAAGGGTCTCCTCCGCAAACTGCCAATCCTTTTCGTCGCCCATGTGGTCCTCAGGCATTGTGGACAACTCAATAGTGTATGGCAATCCAAATGTGGAGTACACCTCGTCAAAGAGTGTTACGACTCTCTTGATCTCATCCCTCATCTGATCCCATGACATGAAAATGTGGGCGTCATCCTGAGTAAAGCAACGCACACGGAACAAACCATTGAGCGCACCAGAGAGCTCATGTCTGTGAACCAATCCTAACTCTCCCACTCTCAAAGGCAGCTCCTTATATGAATGAGGCTCGGACTTATAAACCAACATACCTCCAGGGCAGTTCATGGGCTTAATGGCAAAGTCCTGCTCGTCAATAACTGTTGTGTACATATTCTGCTTGTAGTGTCCCCAGTGACCGCTACGCTCCCAAAGCTGTCTGTTGAGAATCATAGGGGTAGATACCTCTACATAGCCGTATCTCTTGTGAATCTCTCTCCAATACTCGATCAGAGTGTTCTTGAGCACAGTTCCCTTAGGCAGGAAGAATGGGAATCCAGGGCCCTCATCTGTAATCATAAAGAGGCCCAATTCCTTACCAATCTTGCGGTGGTCACGCTTCTTGGCCTCCTCGATTCTTGCAAAGTACTGGTCCATATCCTTCTTATCTGTAAATGAAATGCCATATACTCTCTGGAGCTGCTGGTTAGCCTGATCGCCCTTCCAATATGCTCCTGCCACCTGAGTAATCTTGTATGCTCTGACTCTGCCTGTAGACATGAGGTGAGGTCCTACACACAAGTCTGTGTAGTCTCCCTGTCTGTAGAATGAGATTGTGGCATCCTCGGGCAACTCCTCGATAAGCTGCACCTTGTATGTCTCTCCAAGTTCCTGCATATATGCAATCGCCTCGGCCCTCTCCAGTGTAAATCTCTCAATAGATATATTCTCCCTGATAATCTTCTCCATCTCCTTCTCGATTGCAGAAAGATTCTCAGGTGTAAAGGGCTGGGGTGTATCAAAATCATAGTAAAAGCCGTTCTCAAGAGCAGGTCCAATGGCGCACTTTACTCCAGGGAACAGTCTTTTAACTGCCTGTGCCATAATGTGAGCAGTAGTATGCCAATAAACATGCTTGCCATCAGGATCATCAAATGTGAGAATCGCCAGCTCGCAATCCTCATTAAGCGTGGTCCTAAGATCCACTACCTGTCCATTTACCTTGGCTGCGCAGGCTGCCTTGGCAAGTCCCTTACTAATAGACATTGCAACGTCAAAAACTGTCGTGCCCTGCTCTACCTCTATGATGCTACCGTCCAGAAGTTTAATATTCATATCAAACACTCCCTCTACGAAAATCGTTACTAAATTAGAATTATAACACTAAATTTGTCTGCTGTTAACAACAAAAAAGGATACAACCAGTATTGTGTATCCTTTGTCTGTACATATTAGCAAAGAGAATTGGAAAACTCCATACATCCATACTTGCGAGCAATCTTAGTCGCACTGTCACTGTCTATGACGACCCCTGGTCTGCCATTATAGCTACGTATTGCCTTCTCCAGGAGTTTTGCATTGGAGGACCTAAAAACAATAGGCCTCTTAACATATGTCTGCATATCGCCGACTACATATTCTATAGGCAGCTCCTCATCCATTGCCTTATCTACATCCAGATACAGGACATCGCACTTATGGCTGGCTATCTCGCGAATAACATCAAACATGTCATCCAAATCGATAACGGGCTCCTCTCCGATTATCTCGTGTACAGATAATGGCCTAAAATCTCTATCTGTGCGAACCCTGGAATTGGTTCCTGTGAGCCAAGGGTGAATCCTGGCAGGATTGTACTCCCACTTGGTATCTGGCATCTGATCTATAGTCTCTCTCAGCAATTCAATAGTCCTGGGAGTTGTGCCAAAGTTGCCTCCAATAAGTCTCGCTCCGCAGTTGATATACTCCTCACAGAACTGGCTTATGGCATCCTCTCCGTCTGGTGAAACGATTCTGTCTCCTACGATGTACGGTGTGCCTGCATTGGGTCGAACACATAGCATCTGGCCACCCTGCGCTGCCGCAGCAGAAGCTCTGACCATGGACGCTGCTCCGTCTCCATCACTAATTGATATAACGTCTGCTCCCAATGATTTCATGGTAACGGCCATGGAGCATATATCCTCTCCCATAAGAGTCTTGCCGTTCTTCTCCACGGAGGCTCCACAAATTATCGGTAGCTTGACATTCTCCTTGGCAGCCAGCAGAGCTATCTTAAGCTCCTTCATGCTCTTAAAGCCGTCCAGATGTATGGCATCTGCACCATGTTTCTCCAATAAGGTAAGCTGCTCTGCAAACAACTGATATGTGGTACTAAAGGTCAAATCTCCCAACGGGCGCAACAACTTGCCTAACGGACCTGCTGTACCAATCACATAGCACTTGTCTCCCACAACCTCCTTGGCAAGGCCGACACCTCGGGCAATAATCTCCTCCTGCTCGTCCTCCATGCCACACTCGCGAAGCTTAATCCTGTTAGCATTGTAGGTAATGGTCTGCAGACAATCACTACCTGACTGGTAATAGTTCCTATAAACCTCACGTATGGCACTGGGGCTGGTCACGTTGTGAACATCTGGAATATCCATAGGAGAAGATACAAAGTTGCTGACAAAGGCGCTCTTTGCCCCGTCGTACAACAGCACTCTATCTCTCATTGCCTGCAGAATATTCAAAGTATCGTCCCCTTAGTGTCTTTCTTCCTACGATTAAAGTAGTTATCCAATTATAACACCAAGAAATTTGTTGACAACCAGTGAAAACTGACGCTTTTTGTCGTCTTACCTCTATATAGTGTTCGTGCTATCCCTCTGCAACCTATAACAAAAAAATTATCTTTCCAGAGGGTATCCTATTAACTCTGCAGTCATGAGTACGCAGAACTCACATGGTGTGTATCCGTAGTTCACAGCCTCCGCAAAGGACATCTGATTACATGAATGTCTAAGACAGTTGCACCAAGACTTATGATACCTTTGTCCTGTCTTTGTAACATATACTACGCTGTCATCATCCAGCTTATCTCCTCCAGAATCCCTGCTTCTTGCCCAATCATAAACATAGGATAACAAACTCTCCTTCAGGTCATCCAGAGAAACACGGGGGTCAATCCATGGTTTCTGACTGAGTCGTATCCTTGGATTTGGCACGAGTCTGCTGAACAACGACCCTGCTCCCATTTGGTATTCCAGACACAACTCTACATTCTGCGCCTGCCCTGCATATGGAATTGTCAACGACACAACCTCTATCTGTGCCCTATTTAGACTGTTACCTTCCAAACATCGGTCAATAACGTCATTTGCTATGGCTAAATCCCCCATGTTCGCAGGGCGCAAATTATAAACAGTTGCCTCTGCACTGATACAATTGACACAATCTGACACCAACTTAGTCAATGCCACGCGAACGGACAGTGCGTGAATCCCCAATGCCACAACAACAAACACTATGGCTAACACAGGAAGCACGATGGCGCCTTCAATAGTGACGCTGCCTCTGTCATCTGTAGGCATAGTAGTACTCTCCCTGATCACAACTAACACTTATTGTGTTAAAGCACTCATTGAGCGGCGTCTTCCCCTGATTATCCAGATTAATGCAAATAATGCTCCTTATCCTTTCCAGGAGCATCTGCGGAGACTCCATTAGTAACATAATTGCCAAATAATCCCTGTAATCCACCTCTACCACCTCTATATGGGGACTAAGGGGAGTAGTGTTCCCCGCCATCAATGACACAACATCGGTGGTTGCCGCTATTATCGCAAGTACGCTGGCGCAAATTAGCAAAGTGGTGGGCTCTGGTATTTCCAATGTAACAAGATAGTCTACCAAATTAACAGCCAAGCGCATCTTGTATATTTCTGAAAAGCATTCCATCAGGTTTACAGACCCTATACTCCTTCCAAAAACACAATATTCTGCCTCTGATGTGGGCAATACCGCCTCTCTGTCCACCGGATTGTCATACGCTGACAAATAGCTCATTGCATAAGCAGAATACGCGACCCTGAGCCTGATCTCCTCAGAGGGATTCCACTGCTGTAACTGGGCAAAAAAGGCCCTTGATTCTCCCAGGATACCTCCAATATTTAACTGCCTGTTATCCCCTCCCCATAGCCATGTCCAATCCACCAATGACCAATTATCTCCCAGGGCTCGGATCATCTCCATCACTCCCTCTGCTAATTCTGCCAGGTCTATCTCCGGCAGATTTTGCCCTAAAATAGCAGAAACCGTCTGTCCTGCAACCTCACCCGCCTGATCCTCCACCACATTTAAGACATCGGTAGCCTCCGCTGCATAAGACGATAAAAGTTGAATCTTGCTCAGCACCCTATCCATAGCCACTATGCCAAACAAATTCTCTCCCTCTGCCAAAACAGCACGACCCAGCACGTCCACGTTGTCCAAGGAATCCGAGAGAGTCACAATTAGCGAGTTATCCTCCGCATACCTACTATCCTTTATCTCCTCGGTAACAGCAAAAATCCCATAATCTTCCAACAAATCTGCATCGAAACCTGCCGCCAACGACATAGTATGCGCCCTCAATCTATGTTTTAGCTCTATCCTATAGAGCGCCCTGCTCCCCACCTGCGCTGACAGCATAACTAGGGCTATCAGTGGCAACAATACAATAACCGCAAACAGCGAGATCGTCCCTTCCTGCCAATGTCCCTTCATCAGCTGCCTCCGGAAAAGTCGCGAATCAACACATCTATACCCTCCATCAATAGCTCTGAATATCCGCTGGCCATGTTCAACAGATCGCAAAACTCTATTGGATCTCTGCTATCAGTCAGCACAATATTCTGCATATTCATAACCACACCTATTTCCTTGAAGATAATCCCGTAACCAGCAAGCACACAAACAATTGTCAGCATTATCACGATGGTTATCTCCAATGTAACCGTTCCTGCCTCACACCCCACTGCCTAGCACCTCCCCCTCACCAATCTACCAGCAGACATATTCCGAAACAATGGCAGTTTTTGGCCCTTTCTCAGGAGATTTTTGACAAATAATTTGAGATGTCGACATGGTTGTAATATAATGAACCGAAACACAAAATTACCGACAATTATTTAGGAGATAAACGAGCATGAAAATAGGTATCGTAGGACTACCAAATGTGGGCAAGAGCACTCTGTTCAACGCCTTGACAAAGGCTGAATCCGCAGAGGCAGCCAACTACCCCTTTTGCACTATTGACCCCAATGTTGGCATAGTTACTGTCCCAGATTCCAGATTAGATTATCTGGCAAACATGTATAACCCCGACAAGTTCACACCCGCAATCGTAGAGTTCGTGGACATCGCCGGTTTGGTTAAAGGCGCCAGCAAGGGTGAAGGTTTGGGTAACAAATTCCTTAGCAACATCCGCGAAGTTGATGCCATTCTGCATGTAGTCAGATGCTTTGACGATGAGAACATAACACACGTAGATGGCAACGTTAACCCGATTCGCGATGTGGAGACCATTAATCTTGAGCTCATCCTCTCTGATATGGAGATGTTGGAGCGCCGCATCGACAGACTCCAAAAGACCACTAAGGGTGGCGACAAAAAGGCCATGCCTGAAATTGAGTTGTGCAAGAGGATTTATGATGTTCTGGAGGGTGGAAAACCTGTTCGCAGCATGGAATTCACCGCCGAGGAGCAGTTCATCGTAAACCAAATTATGTTCCTGACCGACAAACCAGTGCTCTACGCTGCCAACATTTCTGAGGACGAAATCGGCCAGCCAGAGAACGCGTATGTCCAGGAGCTCAGAGAGCTGTCCGCCAAGGAGAATTCCGATGTTATGGTCATTTGCGCCAAGTTCGAGTCAGAGATTATTGCCCTCGATCCCGAGGAATCCGCCATGTTCATGGAGGAAATGGGAATAACCGAAACAGGACTGGATGTCCTGATCAAAAAGAGCTATGCCCTTCTGGGACTTATTAGTTACCTGACCGCTGGCCCCAAGGAGGTTCGTGCATGGACCATTGTCAGAGGCACCAAGGCTCCACAGGCTGCTGGCAAAATTCACTCCGATTTTGAGCGAGGCTTCATCCGTGCTGAGATCGTAGCCTTTGACGACCTGGTAGCATCTGGCTCAATGGCCGCTGCCAAAGAAAAGGGACTGGTTCGCAGCGAGGGCAAGGAATACGTCATGAAGGACGGCGACGTTACCTTGTTCAGATTTAACGTATAACTTTAACACCACAAAAAACGCCATCACTCGTCTAAAGTGATGGCGTTTTGTTATTCATATCATTTCTATTCGAATATGGGGGCTATTTCCTGAAACAGGATCTTTACAATGGTATCACCCATAGTTACAAATGCTCCTTTGGGATAATAGAGAAGCACGCCCTCTCCCTCCAGTATATATGTATCCCCTGACTCCTGGTGGATTACTCTTTGAACAAGGTATGTGTCCTGTATAAAATACTGCTCCGGCATATACTCGAGGACTTTGTTAGGGACATTCGTTGCCTCATCCGAAGCCAATTCGTATGTAAATCTGCCCTGTTCGCCCATGTCAAACAGCAAGATGTCTCCTCTCTTTTGCACAGTGACGCCATTGGCGTAGTCATATATGACAAAATGCTCCCGTTCCATCATATCAGTCGTCAACTGCCCCGCCATGTTTGTGGTAACAGGAATCTCCTGGTACTCCATGCCCCGGTATGACTTAATCGTCTGGTTGTATAAGAACCTGGCACCGGCCTCTCCCTGAACGAACCAATTAAATACTGCGGAAACAAGGAACAAAAACAGCACTACAGCCGCGATTCGGAGGGCGAACTTAAATAGCTGCGACCTGCCATATATCCCATTGCTCACTGGCTCCCATCTGATGCTCCCTAACGTATCCACGTTTATCTCTCTGCATGCCACAACAGGCGCAAAGCTGTATTTCTCGCCTACTGGCTCTCCCTTTTCCGTGTCATATAGAAACTCCCGTTTAACCAGTGCTCTCTGTCCAAAGGGGTTAACGTGTACCCTGTATTCCCTCGCTCTGGTAACAGGAGCTGTGACGTCCTCCAGTTCTATGGCATACATATTATCCTGGTTGCATCTTACCTGGTGTTTATCGCACCTTTCCTGAATCCCGGGGTACGCCGGAAACACTGTGCCCGTCTTCTTTAATTTAGAATCTATCTGCAACATCTTTTCTCTCCTTAGCACGTCCACCATACCATTATCAGAAAGTCTTGGCAATCAGAATAAACAAAAAGGCCCGAACATGTCGGGCCCTGAATCAACAGACAAATATGCCTTACTCTGTGACAACCTGAAGCTCAGATGTGCAGGAAGGGCAACGAGTTGCATCGATTGCAATCGTGGACTTGCAGTAAGGACAAACCTTGGTGGTGGGAGCTGCGGTAGCCTCCTCCTTCTTGCCTGAATCCTTAATCTTGTTAACCATTCTGACAAACAGGAAAACAACGAATGCCATGAGGAGGAAGTTAATAATGCCGGAGATGAAGTTGCCATATGCAATGCATGCAACGCCAGCCTCCTTAGCCTGCTCCAAAGTAGCATACTCCTGACCATCCAGTGCTACGAAAAGGTTTGCAAAATCAACCTTGCCTGTAACCAAACTAAGTACGGGCATGAAAATATCATCAACCAAAGACTTGACCAGTGCAGTGAAGGCAGTACCAATGATCATACCAACAGCAAGGTCAATCATGTTTCCTCTAATAACAAACTTCTTAAATTCCTTAAACATGGTGAACCCCCTAAATGTAATGCGAAAGCTTTTCTAAATAATAAAACAAAAATCGAAAATCTGCAACTTATTGCTTATTATAGCGAAACGGTCAGTTTTAGCTAATAACTAATAGCTAATAG
>JAZNEA010000006.1:0-20228 GCA_045588325.1 Clostridia bacterium | reverse complement strand
AGCTCCCACGGTACCGGCACCCAGGATATCAATGAGGCTAAATGATGTTACTGAACGCAGAATGATAAAAATACCATTTATCTGCACCAGCACCACCGCAAACTTAGAATACTTAAGGCAGGCGTCATTGTTCAATGTCTTATCATCGTAGGATCTGACCATGCCGGAAAGCTTAAAGTTGGCTATAGCAACAAGAACGCAGTAGCCTATATATGCCAGTGCCATTATCCACATTATGGCCCCCAGTATTTCCAGATTGTCCACTATAAGTGCGGCTATGTCCTCTTTATCCACATCGAAGGTCTGACTTACCTGTGTGAACAACTCCTCTGTTGCAGGATTGTTCATCTCATCTATGACAAAAGCGCCATTTTTGTACTCAAGGGCGGCGGTTATGCCAGACTCTACCTCTTCTCCGGCTACCGCGCACACTGCAGTTAGCAGTGTTGCGGATACCAGAATAGCAACTGCTGCAATAATGGCCACAACGGCGCAGATCACATTAGCTGTGGATACCAGAGAAAAGTTCCTGGCACCTTTGGAAAACCTATCCTTGGCAGCTCCCCTGATCATGTAAAGGCCAATCATCAAAAGCAGAGAGATCACATTAAATCCACTGCCAAACAAAAGGTTATATCCAAATCCTACTGTGTGCAAAATGGTGACAATCAGATACTGCCTGGATGTAACTGCCTTAAGTAAAACATCCTTAAATGTAAGCTTAGGCTCAGAAACTGTCTCCACAGCATCGTAAGTAACAGGAGCTATATCCAGCTTTTCTCCCTCCTCGGTCATGGGTGCTCCGCAATTTGAGCAGAACAAGCCCTGGTTCTCTGTATTGCAATGATCACATTTCCACATACGCTCTCTCCTTATAATTAATCTTCGAATATTGTCTTATGGTCAATAATAAAGTATACCTTTATGCCGTGTTTGCCGCAACGCAAAAACTCACATTTATCCAAAAATTTAGAGCATCTCCACCCCATACTCCACTGTGTAGGACATAAGTGCGTCTCCGCTATAAACCAAATGAAGGTAGAATCCTGTCTTGCCCTGTCGAATAAGGTCTAAAAATATGGCATCTCCCTCCCACATGGGCAAGGTCTGCAACATATCCCTGTGCACCCACTCAAGTCGTCCCTCCTGGCAATCCTCTATCAGATCTCCGGAAAAGTCGTCACAGACAAAAAGAAACATTTCCTCCGGTGGATAGGTGTCTGAATCAAAAAACACTCTGCCGCAATAGGTGAGTTCACCTGGCATCAGGCCTGTCTCCTCATATATCTCTCTTCGAACGCACTCCTCAGGCGTTTCCTGACCCTCAAAATGGCCTCCCACTCCTATCCATTTGCCACTGTTTACGTCATCGAGCTTTTTAGTTCGATGCATCATCAAATATGCATCCTGGCGGCGCAAATACGCCAATGTGGTCCTCTCCATAGACGCCTCCTATGTTTTGTCACTCCTAATTGTAATGTGTCCCCGTGCAGAATAAAAGACTGTTTGAAGTATAAAAATTGCTTTTCATCACATAATTTGTATGTTAATATTTTTTTAGAACACATTTCTATTATTGATAAGGAGGTTCCGTATATGGAATTAAAAGGATCCAGAACTGAAGCCAATTTGTGGGCAGCTTTTGCTGGCGAATCACAGGCACGCAACAAATATACTTACTTTGCATCCAAAGCCAAGAAAGAAGGCTACGAGCAGATTGCAGCTCTCTTCACTGAGACAGCAGACAATGAGAAGCAACACGCTAAGATGTGGTACAAGCTGGTTGCCGGTATTGGCAGCACCCCTGACAATCTTAAGGTTGCTGCAGCTGGAGAGCATGACGAGTGGGATTCCATGTATCCTGAGTTCGCCAAGGTTGCTCGTGAGGAGGGTTTTGACGATATCGCTGCTCTGATGGATGGCGTTGCCGCCGTAGAGAAGGAGCACGAGGAGCGCTACAAGCAGTTGCTTGCCAACATCGAGGGTGGACTTGTCTTCTCCAGAGATGGTGACGTTATGTGGCACTGCAGAAATTGCGGTCATATTCACTTTGGCAAGGTTGCTCCTACAGTTTGCCCCGTTTGTGCACATCCTCAGGCATATTTCCAGATAAAGGCAAACAATTATTAATTGACTTTTCAATCGGTCCGCTGGCATCAGTGGGCCGATTTTTATTTTTGTACAAGGAGGTAACCCCATGGCAAATATCCTGGACTATATAGAGTGGCGAGGAGATCTCAGCATGGAGGACTCCCCTTTTAACGAGGTCGACAACCTGATATTGTCCGAATTCTCATATCTTGATATGTCGGATATCGTAAGTCAGGATATGAGTGATGAGCCCATCACTCTCTCAACAGCTGTGGAAAAATTCTTCCAGGACAAGGATCCACAGGAACTTTCTCTGGGATTAATTTTGCCAGGCGCCATTTTCGATATGGCAAAGCTAATGGCTAAGGCCACCAGATTTAAGGATCTGCTGCTTTGGGGGTTTGTCAATCATGTGGATCGTTCGTCTGAACTCCAGTTTTCCGCAATCTGCATCGACATTGACCACAGAACCACCTTTGTATCCTATCGTGGCACGGACGACACCATTATCGGCTGGAAAGAGGACTTTAACATGGCCTTGAACCCCCATGTTCCCTCTCAATTGATGGCCGCAGACTATGTGGAGGCAGCTGCTCATCACACCAAAAACAAACTGATACTAGGTGGTCACTCCAAAGGTGGCAATCTTGCTGTTTACGCAGCAGCCAACGCCTGTCGCAGGACCTGTAAACGCATCCTGCAGGTGTACAGCAACGACGGCCCCGGCTTTAGCACAGGCTTTTTGTCATCAGAGGGCTACGAGTGCATCAAGGACAGAGTAGTTTCTATCGTCCCCCAAGGCTCCATTGTGGGTCTCCTGCTGGAACATCTGGAGGATCATATAGTTGTCGCCAGCTCCTCCAGAGGGGTTTTGCAACACGATGGCTATTCCTGGTTAGTAAAGGGCAATCGTTTTGTTCGCTCCAGTGGTCTTGATCAGGAAAGTCTGCTCATAAACCGCACAGTAAATTCTTGGCTATCCACCATGGACGATGCCCAAAAGAGACAATTTGCAGACTCGCTCTTTGATATACTTTTTTCCTCCGATGCCACAACGCTGGAGGAACTAAACAAGGACAAGCGCAAATTCTTTAAGGCCCTATCCTCCGTGGACGCATCTAAGCGAAAGTTTGTAAATGAGAGGCTGGGACAACTGTTCCGAGAGGGACGCATGGCCCTTGGCAGCATGCTGGAATCGACTTTGTTAGAGATCAGCGACAGCCTGTTTAACAGATCCAAGAAATCATAAACACCTATGGAAAAATCATAGGTGTTTATTGTTGAACTATATTATTGGCAAAACCTCTGCGTCCGGGCCAGTCCATCAGCTGTGAACCGTAACAGGCTCCTTAACCGCAGAATATGAGGTAATACCGCGGAGGACTTCTCCGTCCATTTGCACATCCTGTGGCACGTCGTACTCCACAGCAATCTCCCTGCCCCTGAGGGCGATAAAATACTGTTTGAATTTGATGTGAGATCCGCTAAAAATCCTGGGGAAAATGGTAAGTGTCCTCCACCTGTTGGCCTTGTGGAATATAATCAGCGTCAGAACATCGCTGTCTCTATCCTGCATAGGGGCCACCTTCATGCCACCGCCATAATACCTGCCATTCATAGTGGGGGCCAGCCATACATCCTTGAACTTGTACTCGACTCCATCCACTATTGCTCTGACATTAGCCGGCTTATATGTCATCAGCAGTCTGGCAGCTAACATGGTGTAGTTAATCTTGGACTTGCCTCTTGCCTTCTGCTCTTCGCCCACGCTGCACACCTTGCCGTCAATGCCAAATGAGCAGTTGTTCACAAACCTATATGTCTTGTCGTTGATGGTAACCCGAGGCAAATTCTCGATATACTTGTTAATCTGAAGAAATGTTTCGTCAGGCACATTGCCACCAAAAACATCATTCATAAAGTCGTTGCCTGTACCTGCCTTATACAGCCACAGTTTGTTCTTTGGCACGTAACCATCCAGGTCGTTGACCAAACGGTTGAGGGTTCCATCGCCACCCAACAGTACTGTCTCATCGCCAGGCAGCTGATTCTCAAAGAATGCGACCTTGTCCTTAATCTCTGTGACAGTCATGAGTTTCATGGGGCCAGAAGAATACTTCTCCATGGCCTTGGCAACCTGTTTGTCATTGTCTCCTGCATTAGACAGCGGATTATACAGTATGTAAACCATATGCTACTCCTGGCGTCCTATTCCTGGCCTGCGCCCTCAGTCTCTGTACCTTCGCCTGCATCTGGAGTAGGCTCTGGATCAGGTTCTGGTGTAGGCTCTACCTGCTCATATCCTGGCTCTGTAAGGTAGCAGTACTGACAAACGTGGTCAACATAGCTGTGAGCACCTGCAGCGCCGATGGTAACCTTTCTGTCGTCACAAACCTGACAAGTGTGGATAGTGTAATCTGTCTCCAGGCAGTTAACAGCTGTCACGTGCTCGTCCTTGTAATTGTGACTACCCTTTGAGGTGTCATTTACAACCTTTGTCTCCTGACACTTAGTGCAGGTGTAGGTGGTATATCCAAACTTGGTGCAATCTCCTGCCGTATGTACGCCATTGTCATATGTATGGTCGGCAGCAGTAGCATCATTCTCTACCTTTGTCTGTCTGCAGTTGGCGCAGGTGTAGGTGGTATATCCGGGCGTTGTGCAGTCACCTGTTGTATGTACGCCACTATCAAATGCGTGCTGGCCCTGAGACTTGGGAACAGTCTCCAGATAGGACCTCTGACACTTGGAACATGCATAGTAGATATATCCATCAGCAACACATGTTGCCTCCTTGGACTGTCTGTCATCCTTGACATAATCATGGGTACAATTGGTGTCTCCAGGAGTGATAATGACACCCGGAGGTGGTGTGAGTGTGGGATCGTCCGTTGTGGGATCCTGGGTGGGCAAATCCTGTGTGGGATCGTCCGTTGTCGGATCCTGGGTAGGCAAATCCTGAGTAGGAGTATCCTCCTGTCCCAGTCTGTCCATCAGAGCAGACTGAGAGTAAATGGTGTTAATCTTACCCTGCTCCTGCAAGTCGTGTATGGATTTGGCTGCCTCCTGAGACAACAAGGAAACATTTCCCAGGTTATTTGCCTCTATCTGACACTTGCCAGTAGTTGCAATCTTGCTGGTAGTCATAATGTATCCGGAGGGAACAGCCTGAGTCACCTCAGCGTTAAGCTTTGTAGCAGTTAATTTGAGGCTGACTGTGCTGGACAGCACATGGAGCATGGTGGACTCGTAATCTGTCATAGCATCCACGCCAACTGAGAATACAGAGCCGCCCTCTGCGCTGATTGTGGCGCTATCGCTGGTTACTATATATGTACTCTGTCCAATGTCCGTACCTAAAACAAGTAGCATCTCTCCCTTAGACATGTCTACTGTAAGGGTCCCCTTATCTGCCTCTCCGGTGGCCTCGATGGACACATTGGTGTCACCGTAAAGAACCACAGAGGACTTGCCATCGATGTCGATGGTGATCTGGCCCTCCTTAACCGAAATACGGTCACCTGACTCTAACTTGAGCCCCTGATTGACGACAAAGGAGCGGTCTCCTCTGTAAACGTAGGCCTCGGCCTGATCGCAGGCAGACACCTGCATGTCTCTGTTAGCCTTGCCTCCTGATACGGCAATAATAATAACAATAATAGTGAGTACAATTATGGCAAGTGCTGTAAAGAAAATCTTGCCCCTATTGGTAAGCCTCATACGTTTTTCTCCAAACTTGTTAATACAGATAGTATAGTTCTTATTGTCCTCGTCGTAAAGCCAATTTAGCGAATAGTTTTGGTAATGAACATCCTCATCCTTCGCTCCTGGTTCTTAGCTAACCTTGCACTATTCTCCTGCCACTGCCATGCCGCGAACAAGCACATCAGGGCTCATAATTCGTCTATATGCGTGGCCGTTAGTGTCAATGTTGTTGTCCAGCTCCTCAATGCCCTTAAGCAAAGCAAAGAAATTGCCTGCAACAGTAAAGGACTTGACTGCTCTGCCAACCTTGCCATCTTCGATCATAAATCCGGCACTTTCGATGGAGAAATCGCCTGTGGTCAAATCCGCTCCTGCATGGAATCCCTTCATCTCCGTTACATACACGCCACCATCTGCCATGGCCAGAAGCTCGTCCTTAGATACTGTGCCTGGCTGGATCAGCAGGTTGGAGTAGCCGGTTGTAATCTTAGCACCACTGCGCTGACCATTACCTGTAGACTGAATTCCATCCTTAAGGGCAGTTGTCAAATTGTGCAAAAACAGTTTGAGTTGGCCATTTTCGATAATATTCTTGGTATATGTGGGTACTCCCTCTCCGTCGAAATTCATCTGAAGATTATTGCCCGGGAAGAACGGATCATCTGTGATAGTAACCTTGCTGGATGCAATCTCTGTACCAAGCTTTTCTTTTGTCAAAGGGGAAAGTCCCTTTTGGACGCTGTCTGCATAGAAAGATGAAAGGAATGTGCCCAGAATCTGTGTCATTGCCTTGCAGTCAATAACGATGTCATAGTTGCCTGTCTTAACAGCGCCTGCGCCAAACTTAGATGCGGCGGCCTCTGCGACCTCCTTAGCAACTGCCTCTCTGTCCATCTCGTCAAAGTTGGATCTGTGCATCTTGTAATCCATCTGCTTTTCTGTGCCGTTGTCCAGGGCTGCCATCATATAAGACACAGAACCTGATCCCTTGCGTGACAAATTGAGACCATTGGAGTTAAGAATATGCTCCTCAGATGTCCAAACCTCAGCTGCACATGCTGTACCATCAGACATTCTGCTGTCTGCGGCGTACAAAATCTTAGCACCCTCAAGGGCAAAAGCCTTAAGCTCTGCGGCGCTCACATTAATCTCAGGGCACTCTGCAACTGGCTTATACTCTGCTCCTCCTGCATACAGCAGTGGCTTATCATCATTCTCCGTAACTGTGGCATTCTCTACTGCTCTGGCGATAAGGGCCTCAATCTCCTCCTCGGACACCAACTCTGTGGTCGCAACTCCCATTTTGCCGTCCTTAACCACTCTCATTTGCATTGTACAGGAGGCGCCACTTGTGAAACTGTCAATCTCCTGTTGGAATGTCTCGCACCCTGTGTTGGAGGATACATCGTAATACAACTCGTACTCTGTGATGCCAAAATTGGCTGTAGTCTGCTTAACTATTTCTACAATTCTATCGTATGTCATTATCCTGTCCTCCCTATTATGCGCGTCCACCTACGGTGATAGAACGAACCCTGATAAGGGGCTGTCCAACATCTGTGGGGATGGAGCCGCTGGCAGAACCACACATGCCCTGTCCAGTTGCCAAATTCTGTCCTACCATGTCAATCTCGTGGAGGATTTCAGAACCTGTGCCGATGAGAGATGCACCCTTGACTGCCTCACAGATTTTGCCATCACGGACCATATAACCCTCCTCGACAGCAAAGTTAAATGCACCTGTCATGGGGTGAACGGAACCTCCGCCCATCTTAACTGCATAAAGTCCATATTCCATGGATGCGATAATGTCCTCGTTCTTGTCGGGGCCATTGCAAATCATGGTGTTTGTCATACGGGATGTGGGCTCATATGCATAACTCTGGCGTCTGGCATTACCTGTAGATGCCATGCCCATGCGACGACCGTTAAAGCGGTCAATCATATAAGACTTGAGAATACCGTTCTCAATAAGCACGTTGCGCTGAGAAGGTGTGCCCTCGTCGTCGATATCAATGGAGCCCCATGCGTTGGCGATAGTGCCATCGTCAATAGCTGTAACCTTGGGGTTGGCAATCTGCTGACCTAACTTGCCACACATCTGGGATGTTCCCTTGGCAACGCTGGTTGCCTCCAGAGAATGTCCACAGGCCTCATGGAAGATAACGCCGCCAAATCCGTTCTCAATGGCAACTGGCATCTTGCCTGCAGGTGCATATGCTGCTGTAAGCTTTACCATAGCCTCTCTGGCTGCCTCGCGTCCAATATCCTCTGGCTGGAAAATGTCGAAAAGTTCAAGTCCCATGCGACGTCCAGGAGCGTTGCTGCCATTGGCTCTCTGGCCATCTCTCTCCGCAATTGCGGACACGGGCATTCTGGTGCGAATCTGCCTGTCCTGTGTGAATAAGCCCTCGCTGTTGGCAATCTGAATCTGGTGATCCACATCCATCAAGGTAGCAGAAACCTGTACGATAGCAGGGTCATACTCCTTGGCTGTAAAATATGCTCTCTTGAGCAAATCAATCTTAACACTCTTGAACTCTGTATCTGGAACGATCTTGACAGGATGAATGTTGGAAAAAATCCTGGATGTAAGGTGAATCTTAACCTCAGCCTTACTCTCGGAGATGGCTCCTGCCACGTTGCTAGCACACAGCATAAGGCCTGCTCTGGTCAAATCTGTGGTAGATGCAGAAACACTGCGGAGGCCAAGGAATGCCCTGATACCCACGCCGGAAACAGTGCTGTCTGTAATAGAGTCCACTCTACCACCAATCATATTAATGCTATTGTTGCGTGTATAATCAACAAAAACCTCTGCGAAGTCTGCTCCAGTGGACATGGTCGCTGCCAGAACATCCTCCAATAATCTCTTATCTAACATTATGGTTCCTCCTAATTGGTCAAATGACTACAATTGCGGATATTATATCATACTTTTATGTATAAGTGAGGATTTGTTTGCCCTATCGTTCATCATACATTTTACATCCCTTTGACCATGTGAGCCATAAAAAAAGGACATCTGACACCATATACACAACTGTAACCGGCGCTGCGGTCGTTACCAAAACCAAATACCTGGCCACATTGAATCCACCGTCCATCCACCAGGTGGAAAACACATCCATTATCAGTGAAAAGGTCGCTCCTGACACGATTCCACAGGGAATAACCGTCCACTTCCCTTTCCTTATAATAGGTGCCGCAAGACCTGCTACCAGTCCTATCACTCCCCATGCCAACATTTGGAAGGGTGTCCACACGCCCTGACCAAAGGCAAAGTTTGAGATAAGCGCAGACAGCCCTCCACAGGCAAATCCATACCATGGACCCAGGGCAAAACCTGCCATAACCACCATAGCACTGACAGGCTTAAAAAATGGCAAGAAGGCAAAGCAAATCCTACCCAACACCGAAAGTGCTGTGAATATGGAAAGTTTAACTAATTTGTCTACCTTTCTGGCAGTCATTGCTCCTCCTTATAGGCACCAATGGCCTCATCCGGCGTAACAACCCCATCCAGCCAACCCCTGCACATGGATACAGTTTTAGTAGTGTAGAACCTGTTGCCACAAAGAAATTCGTGGGGTTCCTTTGTGCCTGACATGGCTCCATCAAAGAGAACCATAGCTCCGTGACTCTCTGCCACCAATTCTGTATCGTGGGTAACTGCCAATATGGCAATATCCCTCTGGCACATTTTTAGCAGAATCTGGGCCAGATTTTTCTTGCCAAGGGGGTCCAAACTGCCTGTAGGCTCGTCCAATAACAGTATTGTGGGCTCTGCCAGCAGGACCTTTGCCAGGGCAATCCTCTTTTGTTCTCCTCCGGACAGCTTAAAGGGGTTGCGTCCTAAAAGTTCTGTAATATTTAATTCCTGACAGAGATTTTTTAATCTTTCCTCGGCCTTTTGTTGTTCTAACCCCAGCGCATCCAGGACATGCTCCAATTCACCCTTGACGGTATCATGGAGGAATAGTTCTGTGACATCCTGGGGCAGCTTAGCCATCCTCTGTTTTCCCACAACAGACACTCCTGGCGCTCTATCTGTCAAAGCCTTGAGCAAAGTGGATTTTCCGCTACCGTTCGCACCCATTACACATTTAAACTCTCCCCTGTGCAGGCACAGATTGACTCCACGCAACACATGCTGCTGGTTCTTTTGGTGCTTGTACCAAAGGTCTCTTGTCTCCAAAACAGGCTTCTCCTGAAACACCTTGTCCTGTGGATGATTAACAACCTTTTGGGGTAATGTGCTTCTTGCAAATCTTCTCGCCTCTTCTAAAGATATTGGACAGTCGCCTAAGGCTCCGCAGCCTCTCCATATCTTCCACGCAGTAGGGCCAGTCTCTGCTAAGTCCTTGTTCTCCAGGACCTGTCTGGGTGTGCCGCTTATTGTAACACGTCCATTATCCAGGATGCACATCTTGTCACAGAGGTGAATCACCTTGTCCAGGTCATGTTCTACAAGGACGACACTCAAGCCAAATTCGTTTTTAACTCTATGGAGCAAGTACAAGAATTCTTCGGCAGAAACTGGATCCAGCCTGGATGTAGGCTCATCCAAAAGCAACACCTTGGGCTCCATAACCAGGAGCGCTGCCAAATTGAGCACCTGCTTTTGGCCGCCGGACAACTCCCAGGTATTTTTGCGAAAAAGGTGACTTATGCCCAAAAATGCCGATATCTCTGCGCATCTGGCCATTATCTCCTGCTGAGGCAGGCCTAAATTCTCCAGACCGTATGTTAACTCCCTGTACACCTTGTCAGTCACAATCTGGGCCTCCAGGTTCTGACACATATATCCAATGGCAGCTACCGTTTCCCTTGTCGTTTCTTCTGGCATGGGTTGACCATCTAGGAGAATCTCTCCTGTCATATCTCCACTTTCCCTGATTTCTGGCTTTAACACACTTAGCAATGTGGACTTGCCACTACCGGAATGTCCTGCTATAAGGATCATTTCCCCAGGGTTAATCTCCAGGGACACGTTAGTTAACGCCGGCGTCTCAGCGCCCTTATATGTAAAAGACAAATTGTTAATATTTATTAATCCCATATGCCCTCTTTCTGTTGTTTAGACAAGCCCCTCTGGCCACCATGGATTTGGATGTGACCTTTCCATTTTCGATTCCCCAATCCATCAGGCCCGAAAAGCACTGTACTGCCATTTTGATGCCACTGTACAATCCTGTCTTTTGAGAAATTCCCAAGTTTTTCTGGCTCTCCACCATACTATCCCATCTGCGTTTGTACAGAGGAATTAGTCTAAGGCTCATGGACAAGACAACTACCATTTGGGGAGATAACCCCTTAAAAATGTAACTTAATTTTTCTTCCGTCATAACGTGGTTCCAACAGCCACTCCATAGGATGACCGCCATCAGCATTACACCCAGGGAAATTCCATGGATAATAGCCTCCAGGGTAATTGGCCTGCCGTTTACAAAGAGCAACACTGTGGTTCCCGTGGTGGAAACCAAAGGGTTTATTATTATCAACAGGACAAACAAAACTGCAACTCCCTTCAGGGTGTCCAACAGTTTGGGCAAGCCTATCAGACATATGTGCACAAAGGATGCCATAACCAGCGAAATCAAGGCCCATTTCCAATCCCGCAAAAAGCATGTTACCAGCATGGGAACCCCAAAGGAGATAAGGGCCAGATATGGGCTTCTGCGTTCAAAAAAATCATTCATTTCCCTGACCTCCATAGCTCTCCACATATTGAAATTCCACCACGTCTCCTGGATTTAACAGGCAGCGGTCCACGCTAATCTGCGGTTGCTCCCCATTTACGAAATACACCCATCCAGAGGTGGATCCCATATCACCCTCGCCCAAGTCCCCAATGGAACTGACATATGTATCCCATCCTGAAACATAACCTAATGGTATACGGTATGCACGCGTGACGCGATATACCAAATCAAAAACTGTATCTCCTTCCAGCAGTACAAAATCCTCTGGAGACACCATCACCTCTTCTCCACCCACAATGGATAGAGAAACAGTGACGCTATCCTCCGTAATCTCTGGCAAGTTGTAGCTATAGTACTGCTCTGGCGTCTCAATATTGGAGAAGAAAATAAATCCGGATATTGCTAGTCCAGCCACAGAAGCTGTGATTATATCCATTGCAGAAAACTTTCTCCTGATGCAACCAACCAACACATAGACCAAGGCAGCGACGAGAACAACAACTGCAATAATCCTCTGAACAGCCTTAAGGTTAAGCTCAGTCCTGTGGCCCTCTGTCACGTCACCCGCAGAATCGCCAAAATTATATTCCCCCAGGATAAACACAGATCCCGCTCCTCTGTCTGCCATATCCATTGAGACCAATGCCAATACAGCCTGGGCTGTGGCAGTCATATTAAACTGCCCACCCTGAACATGAGCGAAGCTGCCTGTCTCCAGCCGGTAACTAAGCATCACATCTACAAGTGAGCCAAACTCTCCGCTCATCTCTGCTTTGTAGTCCATGCCTAAGGATGCCAGGGCAATAATGACCTGTGCCACTGACTCGCAATTCTCTACCCCATATGACAGGAATCCGCCAGAGGGCTGCTGAGCGCTTCTTAAGTAGTCTAGCGCCTTGTCCATAGCCTCCTTAACGTCCGAATCTTGGCTATATGGTGCCAGGGCCTGAAGTGTCATTGCCGTTATATCTACTGTGGGAGTCTCCGGGCTAAGTCCCCAGCCGCCAGAGGTGGATTGCTGGCCCAAAATATTCCCTATGCACCTTTCTGCATCCTCCTGCATCCCCAGGTTGGAGTATAGGTGCAGTGCAAAAACTATGCTCATTATTCCCTGCCTGCCCTCTGTCTCTCGCGCAAGTTTAAGAGCCTCCGTCTCTGTTATCCCACCACATGCCAGCTGTACCAACACTATCTTTTGCATGGTGGTTACAGGTAGGTTAGATGCCCCTGTCAAATATTGGTCCAAAGCAGCCAGATACGCATCAAAATTGTACCCCTGATTGTATTGCCTGATAGCCAGCACAGTGAACTCCGCCCCTTTGCCTGCCATATTGACCAACTCTGTGTCTAACAACTGCTGCACGCTACTACAGGAGCCAAAATCCTGACTAAGCAAAACCTCCTCTGCCTGTCCTGGGGCATCAGTATAAGCTGTGGCGCCCAAAGGGCACCACAGCGACATCATGGCAAGTGCCACGACTAATATTGATCCTACGCTCCTGTACAGCCTGGAACTCATGTTTTATTTGACCTCCACAATGCACAATGCAGAGATATAGTAATTGCCATCTGTCCCCACTGCAATCATGTATGTACCAGCTGTGTCAAATGAAAGGCTAACCTTTCCGTCTGCATCCGTAGCATATTCTGTTGCCTGTCCGTTAATCGTAATTACTGCACCTGCTACGGGGGCTGTTACCTGGTTAAAGTTAATATCATATCCCTGACCATTCAGAGTCAGCGTGATGTCTTCTCCTGTTGCAGCTGAGACATAGCTTTTGTCAAAACTGGTATAGGAGTCCGACCAGGTTGCCTGGTCTCTGTATATGTACGCAACTACCAGATCCCCCTCTTTGACCTGGTCGCTAAGGGACAGACTGGCCACGTTGTTTACATAATATCCAAAGGCTCCGCTGGTATCTCCCCACAGCATTGTGAGGCTAATCCCATACTCTGTATCTGCCGTTGCAAAACCCAGTCCGTCTCCATCATACTCCTCAGAATGAACACAATGTAGCGCATCGGCGATGGTATACTTGCCATCCTGGTCAACGTCTGTCACATCTATTGCCTTATTAGCAACCTTAAAACCACCATCCGCTCCGTTCACTCTAACAGTAACCGAAATACTGTCTACTGCCGGCTCAGGCGTAGATGTTGCTCCGGGAGTGGGTGTAGGCTCTCCCCCGGTGGTCTCCACGTCCCCACAGCCAGATACCATTAACATTGCTACCATAAGCAACATAGCTAAAATCTTTTTCATAAAAACCTCCAAAAAAAATACTCCTGCTGGGAACAGCAGGAGTCGGACAAAGAAACAGCACAAAAACACGGAGCCTATAGCCCGTGCCAATACAGATCCGTTGTCATGCACCCTCCCACTTGCCCAGGGTGACTGAAATCTCTCTATGCGCTGTGCCTTCCGACTGAGGGCTGCTAAGACCCAATACGGCAATGGCGGTTGCGACGGATTCTCACCGTACTTTCCACATATAAAAGCATATTTCGGATGAGAGATTCGTTAACTAATTAAATGCGAGCTTGCCTCGCCAGCAAATCTGAAGAGGATATCACAGGGACTCCCCGCATCAACTCTTCACTTATCACTTAAACTTACTCTGCAGAAAACTCGTCCTTGCCAACGCCACAGAGTGGGCATACCCAATCCTCTGGCAGCTCGGCCCAAGATGTACCTGCTGCAATGCCATTATCAACATCTCCCATGGCCTCGTCGTAGACATAACCACAAACATCACATACGTACTTCATGTTAATACTCCTCCCTATTGTTTTTTAAATATTATACCCGTTCTATTAGGCAAATAACATAAAAATCCAATCCTGCCATCTCTACCTCTGGTGGCCTGGTAGACATACTGATTGTCTGTCCTGTTAAATCCACCGTACTCCCTGTCGTCCGTGGAAAGGATGACCTTGTACTCACCCTCCTGCTCAACTGGCACGTAGTATCCGTCAAAGGACTGAGTGGGATTAAAGTTCATAGCAAAAGCAACCTTACCCTTTGTGTAAATAATGACCTTATCATCATTGTGCATCCATTGGTTCCTTGCGGTCTTGGAGAGCAGCCTCTCGGATTTGAGCAGGTGAATCATGTCTCTGTCAAATCTGTTCAACTGGCAGAACCTCAGGGATTCGTCCTCCACCAGACTCCATTGCCTGCGACAATAATGGTAGCTCCAACCATTGCCCTCTCTTGGGAAATCAATCCACTCAGGATGGCCGAACTCATTGCCCATAAAGTTCAGGTATCCCTCTCCTGCCAGAGATGCCGTCAGCAGTCTAATCATCTTGTGCAGGGCAACTCCGCGATCAATGGCCATGTTGCCACTGTCCTTACGCATGCCCACATACATCTCGGCATCGCACAGACGGAACATTATCGTCTTATCCCCAACCAATGCCTGGTCATGGGACTCACAGTATCCAATATTCTTTTCTTTAGGTCTGCGTCCGATCAGCTCATACCACAGCTTAAACATATCCCAATATTCGTCGGGATTCTCTTTGATCATCTTAATCCACAAATCCGGAACGCCCATGGACAATCTGTAATCAAATCCTATACCGCCATCTGGGATGGGAAGACACATACCTGGCATGCCAGACATATCCTCTGCAATTGTCAGCGCCTTGGGGTTAATCTGGTGGATCAGCTGGTTGGCCAACTGTAGATATGTGACAGCCTCCAAGTCCGTATTCATGGAGAAATACATGTCATAATTAGTGAATGCGCTACCAAGACCATGATCCAGATATAGCATGGAGGTTACACCATCAAAACGGAATCCATCAAAGTGGAACACATCCATCCAGTATTGCAAATTGGAAAGCAGGAAGTGTAAAACCTGATTCTTGCCATAATTAAATAGCTTGGTATCCCAGGCAGTATGGTAACCCTTAGGACCCTCGTGGAAAAACTGATATTCTGTGCCATCAAAGCAGTTGATACCCTCGCTGGTATTCTTAACTGCATGGGAATGAACAACATCCAGGAGAACTGTAATACCCTTGCGGTGTGCCTCGTTGATCAGCTCCTTAAGCTCGCGGCTAGTACCATATCTTGATGATGCTGCAAAGAAGTTAGATACCTGGTATCCAAAGGATCCGTAGTATGGATGCTCCATAATGGCCATAATCTGGATGGTATTGTATCCAAGGTCTTTAATCCTGGGCAGGACGTTGTCCTTAAACTCCCTGTAACTACCAACCTTATATGCGTCCTGGGCCATACCAATATGGCACTCATAAATAAATGGAGTAGCTGTCCTCTTAAACTTTTGGTCAGTCCACTGGAAATCTCCGAACATGGTATCGTCAACCTGTGCACACCAAGTATAGTTGACAGGATCCTGTACTACTCTGGTAGCATACGTAGGAATCCTGCGCAAAACCTCTCCATTGTGGACAACAATGGCCTGTACATGCTGCCCCACCTTAAGCGCCTCTGCTCCGGGCAAAACAACCTCAAAAACATCA
This sequence comes from Clostridia bacterium, assembly GCA_045588325.1. Classification (GTDB taxonomy): domain Bacteria; phylum Bacillota; class Clostridia; order RGIG7378; family RGIG7378; genus RGIG7378. The sequence goes on along the minus strand of JAZNEA010000006.1, from coordinate 4,230 downwards.
TTGTCTAATCGGCTCATGGGACAGGACCAGGTATCCCAACCATTGAAGTCACCAGTAAAGAACATGGACTCAGCTCCAGGCGCCCACTCCCTGTATACCCAACTGTCGCCATTAAAATGGATACCGTAGTAGAGGTAGCCCTTGGCAAAATCTACAATGCTGCCGTCCTTGCCTACCAGCTCCTCCAACTTAGCATGATACCTATCCATCCTAAGCTCTATATCCTGGCTGTAGGGCTCCAAATATGGATCTATCTTGGTAATGTTATAACTCATGTAAATCCCCCTATATATATCTGGATTTATATTTTGTTCCTCCTTATATAGTACCACAATCTCCCAGACATAGAAACGGATTATTAAGACTTTTATGTAAAAAGACGCCCCCTATATCTTCAGGGAGGCATCCGTTGGAATACTCGTATCTGTCATTAGGTCAGGTGCTAATCCAGCACTATTCCATCGGTGGATATTGTGACCACCCTCCAGGGAATAAACTTTCCGCTGGTTTGTAGCGCAGTTTTCACGGCACGCTCTATCCCTCCGCAGCATGGCACCTCCATGCGGGCAACAGTAACACTCTTAATATCGTTGTTGGTAAGAATGGCTGTCAACTTGTCTGTATAGTCAACCTGGTCCAGTTTGGGGCAACCGATAATAGTTATGTGGTTACGCATAAACTCGTTATGGAAATTGCCGTAGGCATAGGCTGTGCAATCCGCGGCCACCAAGAGCTTTGCACCATCAAAATACGGTGCCTTAACCGGCACCAGCTTAATCTGCACAGGCCACTGCATCAGTCTGCTCTCCTCAGAGACCGTCGCAGGAGTTACTGTATCACGACCAATTGATCTGGAGGCAGAGCCAGGACAACCACATGGCAATGCTTCCGCGGCCTTCTCCTTGGCAGCAAGGACAGCTGCCTCGTCATAGGCAGGGGCCTCCCTCTCCTCAAAGGTAATGGCATTCACCGGGCAGGCTGGCAGGCAGTCTCCCAAACCGTCACAATAATCCTCTCGCGTCAGTGTTGCCTTGCCATTCACCATCTCTATGGCACCCTCGTGACAGGCGACAGCGCATGCTCCGCAACCGTTGCACTTTTCCTGGTCTATCCTGATTATCCTTCTAATCATTTTTGTCCTCTCCTCCTTCGATTTGCGGAATTGGGACCTCCTTCATGTCCATAAGTTGCGAAAGAGCATGATCCATATTGGCAAGAATGCCCGACTCATATACGCAAGCCAAGTCAAAATCCTTGTTTATTCTCTCGGCAACAAAATACACCTTATCCTGGTTGGGATATCCGTAGATTGTTACTCTCATTTTACCATAGAGCACATCATCCACATACATCTTGATAGCGTTACCGGGACGAACAGGTGTTGTCAGCAATACCAGCTGATTGAGCGTTATCTGTTTCATCTCCAGCTCTCTGGAATGCCAGATGGACCGGCTAAGAAATACCATAGCTACTAGTATAGACACTATCCCGGCCAGTGACATAATAATAAATATGGCCACTTCTCCTGATGAAAACTCCTGAGCATCTTTCCAGCCCGTCAGCTTGGCGGTACATAGCACTCCAGCTATAAAGATAAGCAGCATCAGAACTGCACCGATGGTTTCGTTTATGCGAGTCCTTTTGAGGCTGGAGATATCTATCTTTATTTCTCCCCTGTCCAGCGCCTTTTTGTGGTTCTGTAACACCCTCTCCTGGATGAATTTTCCTAGCTGAAACGCGTTTTCAACATACAGGATATTGTACTTTTTTCCACTCTCTAACTCTATATGCAAGCTGGCCCCACTATAAAACACGACGGCCACCTCTGCCATCGCACACTTTAGAGAAAACCCGTTATGGCAAAAGGCGGAAATCCCCTCATCGTCAGCATGAATATATGCCCTGCGATTTACATAAATAGTTATCCCGCAATATGTGAACCCCAGCAACCCGAATAGGATAAGGGACAAGAATGCTATTACACCATCCAGACCGGAAAGACCCTTCACAAAAAGCAAACAGGCAGACAACAATGCCATGGCCAGTCCAGCGATCATGCCCACCACATTTATGGTTATGATGTCTTTTCTTTTGTATAAGACACCCTCCACGGTATCCTCCCTCTATCTTTAATCGTAGTCCGAAGCTCAGCGGATATACTTCCATCCACAGTCGTTATTAATTAGGTCTGTCATAGACTCTATGTAATCAAGCTCTACGTCGTAGAACCAGATATACCCAATCTCGTTTTCTGCGTCGTTGGTAGCTATAAATGCAAGGTATTTGGGGTAATCCAGCTTATAGTCTCCCTCCAATGAAAGCATTCGAAACTGGTAGTCGTCGATTTTTACGGATGGTTCCACGTCACTGCCTGAAACTTCTACCAGAGCCGTCTGAAAGTCGTATGTTGTATCTACAATATTCTTCTGAGCCTCGTACGTGCTATCATCGTATTTGCATATCAAAATGCCAGCATCCCATGAAAAAACCACGCCAAATTCTGAGTAATACGTATAATATTCTGTCTGAATTGGCTGGCCTACCTCTGTCAACGACGGCATGAAAGAGTGGCTGTCTGCAACATAGTGGTCTGCTATCTCATCGTTCTCATAACAAACCAACTCCTCAAACCTTCCAAAAAAGTTAAGTCCCAGGAATATGAGTACAAACAAAACGAGAACAGCGGTGTTCAAAACAACTTTTACTATACGTTTCTTACCAGAAAATGTCACCAGTGCGAGGCCTATAATCGATGCGACGGGAATAATGACAAACGTCAACAAAAATGTGATATTAACAATGGTATCAGCAGTTAACAATATTACCCCAAGAGCAATTGCCGCCAGTGGCAAAAGTCCCAGCAGGACAAATATCAATATGCGAAGCTTTGAGTTCTTATTTGACATATCCATTGAAAACTCCTTTTTTCTAATTATATCAAAACCTTATCTAGTTTTCACTAATCTATCCAAGGGGGCTCTGGTTCAGGCAAAAGAAAAAACGACCTGTCAAAGCAGATCGTTTTACTTGACTGTTACGAACTATTTAGATGTTATTAATCAAAGTCAATATCTAGGTTGTATATTCCGTATCCACCATCATTTTTTACAATTTCAATTTCCATTTGGATAATTGTATCGGAAATCATAATTTTCATTGTCAGACTGTATGTAGAACCATCAACCGAACTATCATACCATGACGATTTAAAGTTGGTATATTTCTCAATATTTATACTCGAGAAATCAACATCCTTTTCATCTTCCAAGGTTTCAAAAAACGCTTGGAGGTCTGCAGGGCGGTCGGGATGCAAGAATTCTTCTGCCGCCTCATAATCTCCGGCCTCTATTTTTTCAAAAAATCCGTTTATATGAGATTTTGCTTCGTCACCTGAAATTCCACCAGAACAAGCAGACAAAGAAAAAACAAACATAAGAATTAGGAATATACTCACAACTTTTTTCATAAAAACACCCTCCTTTTTCTTTCATTATAATACAGAATTATAGATTAAATAAGGCAAATTGAAATTTTGGAAATTTAAATCTATCTTGACGGAGATTTTGGTGATATTCCGCCGTTGGCGAATTTCACTTCTTCACTATTCACTATTACTTATTACATTCCCAAAATCCTCGTATTTAAGAGAAAAGTGAAGAGGTAAGAGAGAAAAAGTAAAAATCCCCGTACTATCTTACGAGGATTTTTTTGTTACGAACCATTGTGATGCCGACTTATTGTTGTGCTTCTTCGTCTAAATTTTGTTTTTTGATAACAATAACTGCACAATCACCTGACATCTCTGATTAACTATATCAACTCGCTTTAAATTCTCTCGATTCAGAACCAACAGTAATTGTATACGTCTCACCGGACACAATATCGGGGCTGCTTAGGATCACAACTGCAAAAGACAATTCGGGAGCATATTCAATAATTGTCTTACCGCTTTTATCTTTCAGCGTAATATTCGTCCCTGCACTTTGATTACCTACACTCACCGCTACAACCCCTTGCTTAGAATCACTAAAGGTCTGCGCCATACCGGATGCACCTGTGCCGATAAATGTACCGCCCGTAATTGTTGCGCTTCTGTCGTAATCAAGAGTTGCGGTGTCTCCTTGCGTCGGTCCGCAAACGACCGTATAACCACCGGTGATTTCAAGAGTACCGTTTGCATCAATGCCGTCACCGGATGCCTTTACATACAAATTTCCACCGGAGATCACA
>JAZNEA010000005.1:0-25979 GCA_045588325.1 Clostridia bacterium | reverse complement strand
TAATGTATTTAACTGGTGTTGCAAAAAAATGTCTTGGAAAAGATAGCGGTCTCTGTGGTCCTGACTACTTCACATACAAGGGCGCAAAACTTTGGGATATCGCTGGAAGAATTGGCAATTGATATGTTCCCTATTACTAGCTAAAAACAATAATATTCCGTGTTTTTAGGGGACAAATGTTACTTTCGTCCCCTATAAAATATACCTTTTGGTCTTATGACCCATGTGGAGACGGTCGTTCTTTTGAGTAGGGAAAAGGCCGACGGCCGAGATAGCATTTCTGATTATATAAAAGATTTGAAGACGAGTATGAACAGACTGACAAACTTGAATTTGGAGGAATGATGCTATGAAAAAGGCATTTTATGTGATTTGTTGTGCTGCAGGCAGTGGAATGATTGGTTTCTTTGCAAATCAGTTGAATACAGTAGTTGGATGTGTGTTTTTTACCCTTGGTGTTGCCTTGCTTGTTGGTTCAATCATTCTGGTGTCCAAACAGGATAAAGAGGGTAAATAAACCCCAATTTGACGGAGGGAATATGGCAAATTTAATTGTAATCTGCGGACCTCAAGCGGTTGGAAAGATGACTGTCGCAGAAAGTGTCAGAGATAAATTAAAATACAATCTCATGATGAATCATGACAGCATAGAAATGTCCGATAAAATCTTTGGTTTCGCAACGCCCGCCCAAAAGGAGTTTAATGCGGTCTTTAGAGAAAAAGCTTTTGAAATGGCGGTAAAGCATAATGTTGACTTGTTGTTTACTTTTGTATGTGCATTCGAGATTCCACAACAACGAGAATATCTAACCAAGCTTGCCCACTTGTTTGAATCCAATGGTGGACAGTTCTATTTTGTCGAATTGAGTGCCGACCTTGAGACCAGGCTTATGAGAAATGCAACGCCACACCGCATGGAAAGAAAAGCTTCCAAAAAGGATGTAGAATGGAGCAGAGCGAATTTATTAAGAGATACGCAAAGACATAGACTCAATTCCGCGCCTGATGAAGTTTGGTTTGAGCATCATCTTAAAATTGATAATACAAATCTTGAACCAGATGAGGTTGCCGATATTATCATTAGCACTTTTCATCTGTCTGCCAATGATAAAGAAGAAAGGGAATATCGTTTTGGTGTATAAGTAGAATCGTTAGACCAATTCCAATATGTCGAACGCAAGGTGGATTTCCAACCTAAAGGAATTACAGTCGAAAGCGTGTTCCTTTCAAATAGGGCGTAGGCAAACGATTATGTTCGCATTTCAGCCAAACTAGAATTTGCAGGAGAAGAGTAATGATTATTGAAACAGAACGTCTGTTGTTAAGAGAAATGGCAGAAAATGACTTCGATGCACTTTATAGTGTTTTGGCGAATTCGGATATCATGCAACATTATCCAGAGGCTTTTGACGAGGCAAAGGTAAGAGACTGGATAAACAGAAATATCGAAAGATACAAAATCTGGGGCTTTGGTTTGTGGGCTGTATGTTTGAAGGACACAGGCGAAATGATAGGTGATTGCGGATTGACAATGCAGATTATTAAGGGGCAAATAAAACCTGAAATCGGATATCATATAAGAGCTGATAAACAAAGAAAAGGATACGCCAAAGAAGCTGCGATTGCAGTCAGAGATTGGACGTTTAACAACACCCCTTTTAATGTTGTTTATTCTTATATGAAGCATACCAATGAGCCGTCAGCAAAGACAGCACGTTCCTATGGTTGTAAACAAGTAGATGAATTTGCTGATGAAATAAATGAAATTACGAAGGTATTTGCAATTTCAAGAGATGATTGGGCAAATCTATAAACTCCAACATGCGGACTTACGGCAGATTTGCCACAAAAGGGGTAACGCTCGAAAGTGCGTTTATTGTTATCAGTTTCCAATTCTTTTGATATTGATTGGAAGAATGGTCAATTTATCTTCTGTGCATATAAATCTGAAGATGAAAACGAGTTTTTTGAATACAGCAAAGGAGGTTCCGCATGAAAAAACAAAAAGTTTTATTATTTCTAATGGCAGTTTCATTTATAGTTACCACCGTGATGCTCGTTAGATTTGGAATATTAACTGGATCAACACTGACTGGCAGTGGAAGTGTATGGGAGATTTTGTCGATGTATTTCGTTACGGTGACCACGCTATATATCCTTATTCTCGTAGCAGGCATTAGCTCTTACGTTGGTTTTATAGCCTCTTATAGAAGTGTAAAGATAGCCTCAAATCCCATTATTAAGCGAATTTCGACTGTTTCCTTGTGGTTTCATTCTATTGTGATTGTTTTCATGGTTGGCGCGTTGGCTATTGGCTGGGGAGCTTCACTACTTAAGATATGGCTGTAATTGTTGCAGCTGGCTACATCTGTTTAGCATAATATAGCGAAAGTAGCAAAGCAATGAAAAACAACGCAAAATGGTATAAGGTTTATCACAGAAATTATCGAAACATCATGGAGTTGTATGATGATTTAAGCGATGCTATTCTGGATATAGAATTAGAAAACAAAAGAATTAAAATTCGTTACAACTCCGATACGTTTGAGATTGAACCCTGCCCTGGGGGCTATTATACATACTTGAATGGAAAAAGAGAAAATGGCCCAAGTAAATACTGCGTGGCGGAAAGAGATATTACGAAAAGGTATATCAGATTCTATACTCCGCATGTGTCCACTAAGTTTGTGTTTAGTGACCTTTTCGTATTCAAAAAAGGAAATCGTTTCCTGGTTGGAGGAAGGGAAAAAAGATTCAGAGCTTTACAACAAGCTATTGCTGAAAGCGGATATACCACATACGACTTATCTTAATTTTAGGCGCGGTAATGCATAACCGGTTAGTTTAGATGTTAGGAGGAGAGATTATGAAGAGGGACCTTCGATGGTTGTATGTTTTAAATATTGCTCCATTTTGCGTATGTTCTCTGTTGTACACCTGCGCAAATTATATACTGCTGTTCTTTCCAATTGAATGGATAGTCCTTGGCATAGTTAATTATCACAACACATCAACCTTTAAGAAAATGCTGTCATTAGATTTGACCATGCTTGTTTCCAGCGTGGCGAATATTATTATCGCTATAGCTTTGTTTTTCTCGTCCTACATTTACTACGGTATTGTTGCGGTAATACTGACGATAGCGCTTTCCCTGTTCAATATTATTTTTGTTGCAATAATGATTGTGATTTTCGCTGCTCTCTATGCGTCTAATGAGAAAAACTTAAATAGGCGTTGGGAAAACGTGAAGAAGAGAGCCCGCACCGGCCAGTAATTGTGTGCAAAGACAAATAAAACGCGCAAAATCCCTGCAAAAGGTGATATAATCAAAACAATCTTATTAGTAGATACACAAATGGAGGAAGTAATGGAAAATATCAGAATTCAAGACGATTTATATATGCACGTTAACCAGGCCAAGCTAGAAGAACTGGTTATCCCGGACGACAGACCGTCTACAGGCGGCTTTGCCACCCTCAATGATGAGGTTGAGCAGCTCATGATCGGTGAGTTCAATGCTATGGTTAAGAGTAAGGAGTATCCCAACGACTACCTTAAGAGAACTTTGACACTTTACAAGGCAGCAAAGAATGTTGCAAAGAAGGATAAGGATGGCATTAAGCCAGCTCTTAAGCGTTTGGAGATGATTAAGAATCTTGACTCCATGTCTGCATTTAACAGAAAGCTTAAGACACTTGTTATGGAGGGCATGCCTTTGCCTTTCGATATCGCAGTACAGGCTGACCTTAAGGACGCAGAGCACAATTGCCTTTACATCCAGGGACCCAGCGTAGTTTTGCCGGATGCTTCTTACTATAAGCCTGAGATGGCTGAGCAGAAGCAGGCACTCATTGGCCTCTGGGCCAATATGGCTCAGATGATTCTTGCCAAGACAGATTTGAGCGCAGAGGACCAGGCAAAGTATTTGCAGGACACACTTGCATTCGACGACATGCTGGGAGGGTTGGTTAAGACCTCTGAGGAGTGGTCCGAGTATGTTAAGGCCTATAACCCCATGAGGACTTCCAGGGTTTCCGGACTTGTTAAGCCTGTCAGATTCAGAGCATTGTTAAAGGCCCTCTTTGGCACAGCGCCAGAGAAGGTTGTTTGCCTGGAACCCAGGTATTTCAAGGCATTTAAGGAGGTTTTCAACGAGGAGAACTTCGAAATGTACAAGCACTGGGCATATGTTAAGGGATTGCTCGGCGCCTGCCCATATTTGTCCGAGGAGCTCAGAGATCTGAGCGGCATGTTCATGCGTGCTATTACAGGCGTTCCTGCAGGCACTCCCGTGGAGAAGTTCGCATACAACCTGGCATCTGGCATGTACTCTGAGCCCGTTGGTCTGTACTACGGCGAGAAGTATTTTGGCGAAGAGGCCAAAAAGGATATTACAGAGATCGTTTACCAGATTATCGACACATACAAGGACAGGATCAAGAACAACGAGATCCTTGAGGAGTCCACTAAGGAGAAGGCCATTCTCAAGCTCTCCAAGATGGGCGTTAAGATGGGCTACCCCGACAAGGTGGACGAGATGTACGATCTGCTGGTATTTGGTGAGAGGAGATCTCTTTTGGACATCGTGGCCTCTCTTAAAAAGGTCAGATTCCAGTACCAGTTGGACAGCCTTGCCAAGCCCGTTAACAAGGATGAGTGGGCAATGCCTGGACATATGGTAAATGCTTGCTACAACCCATCCGTTAACGACATCACATTCCCTGCTGCTATTTTGCAGGCTCCATTCTATTCCATCAATCAGACCAGGAGCGAGAACCTGGGTGGTATCGGAGCAGTTATTGGACACGAGATTTCCCACGCATTTGACTCCAACGGCGCCAAGTGCGACGAGAATGGTAACATCAACAACTGGTGGACAAAGGCTGACACCAAGAGGTTCAACAAGAAGGTCAACCAAATGGTTAAGCAGTTTGACGGTATCGAGCTCCCCTGGGGCAAGGTAAATGGCAAGTTCATCGTCAGCGAGAACATGGCAGACAATGGCGGTATGGCTGTAACATTGGAGATTATGTCCAAGACTGAGGGCGCATCCTACGAGGAGTACTTCAAGAACTGGGCACGAGTATGGTGCATTAAGGCAAAGCCTGAGTATCTGCAGCTGCTTCTTACTGTTGACGTTCACGGACCTGCATGTCTGAGAGCAAACATGCCTCCCAGAAATTTCCAGGAGTGGTACGATACATTCAAGGTTAAGAAGAGTGACAAGATGTACATTGCTCCAACTAAGAGAGTAGTTATTTGGTAAGTATAATCCGGCCAAAGAACGACAGAGTAAAAAGTATTTATTGCGGTCTTGGCATGGGTCAGGACCGCACTTTTTTGCTTTGGAGGGGTAAGCAGAGATGAAAAAGAAAATAGCATTTATATGTGTTCACAACTCCTGCCGCAGCCAGATTGCAGAGGCCCTGGGCAAGCATTTTCGAGGAGACAAATTTGACTTTTATTCGGCAGGAACAGAGACAAAACCACAGATTAACCAGGACGCTGTTCGCCTGATTAAGGAACTGTATGGTATAGACATGGAGGAGACCCAATACAGCAAGACAGTGGAGAAAATACCCACGCCAGATGTGGCTATTTCTATGGGGTGCGACGTGGGATGCCCCTTTATCGGCAGAAGCTTTGACGAGGATTGGGGGTTGCCGGACCCCACGGGGAAGAGCGACGAAGTCTTTCTCGACGTCATCAAGGAGATAGAGTCAAAAATACTTGCGATAGAAGGGTGAGTCCATGAATGATGTAAACAAGACACTATATATTCCCTTGTATGGCAAGGCCTATGTTAGCAGAAAGGGACTCTTTCTTGACGACAAAAAGGCGGAAGAAATTTGGCAGGCAGAGGGATTTCCCCTTAAGGGAAAGTCCAGGTCAAAATGGCTGGCCTATTACATGGGAATCCGTTCCGCAGTTTTCGATGACTGGGTAAGGCAACAGATTGACGATACAGAGGATGCTGTGGTCATCCATATTGGGTGCGGCATGGACAGCAGAGTTCTGCGAGTTGGTGTGGTGGGCCACAAGTGGTACGATGTGGATTTCCCAGAGGTTATCAAGGAAAGGAGACGATACTTCTCTGAATCTGCTGACTATCAGATGATTGCAGGTGACGTCAGAGACGGCAGTTGGCTGACAAGCATTCCCCCAAAGAAGAAGGCAATTGTGGTTATGGAGGGCGTGAGCATGTATTTAACCTCCAAGGAGTTGCAGGATTTGACAACAAGCTTATGCGCTCATTTTGAACAGATTGCCCTCCTGATGGATTGCTATACAGTATTGGCGGCCAGAATGTCAAAGTATAAAAACCCCATCAACGATGTAGGTGTTACACAGGTTTATGGTATGGATAATCCTGAATTGCTGCAATGCGGCGAGTTTGTTTATGTAGGAGAACACGTTATGACGCCGCAAAGTTACATAGATCAGCTAAAGGGTGTTGAGAAGTTCGTATTTCAGAAGCTGTATGCCGGGAATTTCTCCCAAAAACTGTATAGGCTGTTTGAATATAAACTTCCGCTTGGATGATGATGGGTGACTGGTAAAAATACAATGAACAAATACCTTGAACATCTGAATAAAATAGAGTTTGTGGTGACCGATGCATGCACAGGGCGATGCAAACATTGCTCACAGGGGAATCACGCACCTAGCGGCCATAGGATCGACCCGGACGTTGCCGCGGAGGTTGTCAGAAAGATAGCCGCCGAGTATAACATAAATACAGTTATGACCTTTGGCGGTGAGCCCTTGCTCTATCCGGATGCGGTCTGCCAGATTCACGGAGCCGCCAGGGATATGGGTGTTGGCAGGAGGCAGGTAATTACTAACGGCTATTTCACGAGGGATATTTCCCAAATGGAGCAGGTGGCAGAGACCCTTGCCCAATGCGGAGTCAACGATTTGTTGCTGTCAGCAGATGCGTTCCACCAGGAAACCATCCCCCTGGACGTGGTTGCACAATTTGCCCGCATTGCACTGCAAAACGGTATTCCCCTGCGGATTCAGCCTGCGTGGTTGGTGAGCCCTGAGGATCACAACCCATACAACGAGAAAACTTGGGAGATACTGGATATTTTCGGGGACATGGGGATTAGCGCCAACGAGGGAAATACTGTTTTCCCCGAGGGCAATGCACTGAAATATCTGGCCGATTATTTTACCACCCAGGCACCAATCAACCCCTATATTGAAGATCCACAGAATCTGCGGTGCGTGTCCATTGCCGCAGACGGCGATGTGCTGGGCGGGAATGTGTACCGACAGGACGTTGTGGACATTCTGCGGGAGTATAAGCCAAAGGTGGGGTAACCTTACAAAGGAGGTAGAGGATGCGATATTTTAAGTATAAGAACGTGGACGCAGTAGAGAAGGAGATCCAAAGCGCAATGTATGCGGAGATGACAGCAGAAGAAAAGCGCATCTTTCGCAGGGACAAGGTACTAACTGCAGTCGGCATGGTATTGCATTTTAGTGTTACCATAGTTTGCTTTGGGTTTGGAATATGGGCGGTAGAGAGTATTCCATTGCCTGCAAATGTGTTTTTGATGATTTTGGGCCGTATGGTGAGGTTTGTCTTAAAGGCGGGTTTTTTAATTCTTGGCATTTGCTTGGGCGCATGTGTTGGAGGTCCTATTGCCAATAAAATAGGCAGCAGAAGATATGAAATATCACGAAACATACAGATCAGGGCTTGCGAGCATTTGCGCGAGTATTATGGGTTACAAGAGCCCTGTATTGTTACAAAATGCTATGAGTCCAGCGAAAGGCGTTTCACCAATCATGATGTGTGTATATTTGTTGTCGGGGAGGAGCTTCGAATAACAACAAATCTTAAGCATGGCTTTTATCACGGCAGGAATGACCTGGGGTGTTATGCTTTTGAGGCAGACGAAATAACCATTAAAAAGTTGCAGGGAGAGAAGTTCCTGATAGCAGAGTTGAGAGCAGGCGAAACTGTTTTCCTGTTAGGATATCGGGCAAAGGGATTTATCGAGAACAATTTCCTGTCCCGACAGGATGGTTAGAGGAGACACATTATGAACGACACCATTTTGAGAGTATGCCTTGCTTCCACCAGCAAGAATCCATACCACATATTCAAAACCCTGATTGAACAACCCCTCTGTCGCATACATGGCCCGGAGCATCACATAATTGTGGGTTCCAGCCTGTTGACCGCGTACAAAAATGCAGGAGGAGACATTGATCTTAAGTCCGCCCTGATGGAGATTCAGTCGAGAGCCAGCAAGGTTCCTGGCGGTGCCTGTGGATTGTGGGGAGCCTGCGGAGCAGGTATCAGTGCAGGCATGTTTGTCTCCATTGTGACAGAATGCACTCCGCTGAAAAACGAGCCATGGAGGCAAGCCAATACTATGACGGCATCTGCCCTGATGAAGATTGGTCAGGTAGGAGGGCCTCGCTGCTGTAAGCGAAACTCCTACATAGCAATATCTGAGGCAGTTCGCTTTGCCAAAGAGGAGTTGGGTGTGACGATGGAATTAGGACCAATATCCTGCACCACGTTCCAGTCAAACAATCAGTGCATTGGGGACAGATGCCCTTTCTGGCCGGGGAAATAAGACAAAAGGAGCATTCGATATGTTGTATACTGAGCTAACTAAAAAGGCAATGAAGATAGCCTACCAGGCCCACCAGGGGCAGACCGACAAGACGGGATTGCCCTACATATACCACCCCATCCACCTTGCGGAGCAGATGCAGGACGAGGCTACAACCTGTGTGGCGCTGTTGCACGATGTGGTGGAGGATACGGATATTACCATAGAGCAGTTGGGCCGGGAGGGCTTTCCCCAGGAGGTTTTGGAGGCCATACAGCTCATGACCCACGACCCAGAGGTGCCATATATGGATTACGTCAGGGAAATCAAGAAAAATTCCATTGCCGCCGCGGTCAAACTGGCAGATTTGAGACATAATAGTGATATGTCCAGGTTAGATGTAGTTGATGACAGAGCCCTAGCTCGTGTGGAAAAGTACCATAGGGCAATTGATTTGCTGACAAATTAGGGAAAATGCAACTCAACCACCAGTATGTAGACCTATTCCCTGTCTCAGGGCATACTGTAACCGAAAGGAGGTATCCACATGGATCAGATTAAAATCGGAAAAATACATTGCTCAGCTCCGAAAGCAAGAGGGTTTGACCCAGATGCAGCTGGCAGAAAAAGGTTCTGACCAAGGAGTAGCATTGGGTAAACGAAATAAATCCTGCGATCTCCAATAAGGCGCATCTTAGGTGCCAATGTGAGTATTAATAAATGTGTTACAAGTAAGATACACCTATAACCTAGACGTTGTCTGGTTATAGGTGTATACTTTTTATGTAAAGATAATCACAATAACAAGGAGGTAACATGGATAATAGAATAAAAAGAATCATTATAGCTTTAGTTGTGTGTCTGATATTGCCGTGCCTTGCTGCCTGTGGATCAGAATCCACCCTTGATACATGTGTTTTTCGTAATATTACAAACATAGAATACACTGACTTGGTGGATATAGAGCATGGCGTATATTGGATAGAAACTCTTGAAGAATACGAGGCCTTAGGGTTAGATAAAGAGTATGACAAAAAGTTCTTTAAGGATAATGTATTGTTGCTCGTTAAAACCGAATGGAACGATAGTGGGCCGGATAGGACGTTGCTTGATGAACCAGTAATAGAGAACGACGTTTTATATCCTGTAATAAGCACTTATTCTTATCCTGGAATGATGTCTTCTACAGCCCTTGAAACAACAGTTATGATTGCGGAGGTTGATAAAAAATACGCAGAGATGACGCTGGGGGAAGTAAAGAGGATAGATACTGATTACCCTGGAACTAATGGGGAAGGCGAATAAGTACAGAACCAGATAGAGAGCAGGATAAAGAGAGGTGGTCTTATAACCGCCTCTCTTCTTTTATTGCCTAAATTTGCCCTGGAGGATATAATTTTTATATATTTCTTTGGCACTTAGAGATACAACACGGAGGACAAGATGAGCACGGACAGGATGGATTCTAACCAAATAACCAGGGATTATTTCGATAGCCTCCTTATTGAATTGAGGCATATAGATAGCGAGATTCCAGACACCAGCATTAGCTTGTTTGGCGAGCAGTTCTCCATGCCAATTGCCACGGCGGCCCTTTCACACTTGCACAGGACAGCTCCAGAGGGTATGACCAAGATGGCAGAGGGTGCCAGACAGGCGGGTGCGCTATGTTTCTCCGGCATGGGAGAGGCAGAGGAAATCCAGTCCATGTGTGCCACAGGAGCCAAGGTTATCAAGATCATTAAACCCCACCAGGACAACGACACCGTTTTTGCTGAGATTCGAGATGCTGAGGCAGCAGGAGCCATTGGCGTGGGTATGGACATAGATCATGCCTTTTCCTGGAGAGAGGGCTACGACATTTGCGAGGGCTTGCCTATGAGGCCAAAGTCCTTGGAGGAGATGAGGTCCTTTGTGGCGGGGACACGACTGCCCTTTGTGGTTAAGGGTGTCCTCAGCGTTGTGGATGCCAAAAAGTGTCTGGAAATAGGTGCAGCCGGCATAATAGTGTCCCATCATCACGGAATAATCAGCCACACTGTTCCACCTCTCATGGCATTGCCCCAAATCGTGGAGGCAGTTGCAGGCAGGATGACCATTTTTGTGGATTGCGGAGTAGAGAGCGGCATGGACGCATTTAAGGCTCTGGCCCTGGGAGCGGACGCAGTATGTGTGGGCAGACCAATAATGCCTCCCCTTAAGGAAAATGGAGCAGAGGGTGTCAGGGACAAGCTGAACGAGTTCAACAATCAGCTCAAGATTGCCATGGAGCGCACAGCCTTTACCTCCCTGGATCAGATAGACAGCAGCGTTATTTATCATCGCAATTTCTAGGAGGATTCATGAGACTAGGCGGAGGAATAGATAGACCATATAGCAGCCCTGAGCAGTGGGTTGCCCTGGCCAAAGAGCTCAGATACAGTGCGGTGTTGTGCCCGATGGACAGCAATAGCGCCAGCTCCGTCAGGCAGGAATACCTGAGGGCCGCAAAGGAAGCAGATTTGCAAATTGCAGAGGTGGGTGTTTGGCGCAACTGCGTTGCCAAGGATGATGCAGAACGCAAGTCGGCCATGGAGTACGCCAAGGCACAGTTGGCTCTAGCAGATGAAATAGGTGCCAACTGCTGTGTCAATATAGTGGGCAGCCATAGCCCCACAGCCTGGGATGGTTTTGCGGAGGAGAACTATGCCCCAGGGTTTTACGACCTGGCAGTAGACAGCATCAGGGAGATAATCGATGCGGTTAATCCTCGCAACACCTTTTATACCATAGAGCCAATGCCCTGGTGCGTGCCCGATTCTCCAGAACAGTATCTGCAGCTGGTTAAGGATGTGGATAGAGATGCATTTGGAGTGCACCTGGACTTTGTGAATATGATAAACTGTCCTCAGCGATACTGTTGCGGCACGGCATTTGTCCAGCATTGTTTTGATTTGTTGGGACCATATATCAAGAGCATACACGGCAAGGACGTCCTCATGGAGCCTGAGTTCACCACGGTGATCCGTGAGGTTATGCCTGGCAAGGGCACATTGGATTACGGCAAAATACTGCAGATGGTAGACAAGTTGGGCCCGGATATGCCATTCTTTGTAGAGCATTTGCCGGATTTTGAGGCGTACAAGCAGGCGGCAGCATATGTCCGCAGACAGGCTGAACTCGCTGGAATACACGTAAAGGGGTAGGAGAACCACATGAAAGCATTAAAGAAAACCGGCAAAATCATAGCCATCGTGCTTGCATCAATCCTGGCGCTGTTTGTGCTGGTGATTGGCGGCCTGAATCTGGCCAAATTCGCACTATATTCTGAGTACTATTCCGAGAAAACCAACCTCTGCAAAAATCCCGGCTTGAATGACGGATTTGTCTGTCAGGGAATCGCTGTGGTAGACGGAGAGGACCTGATCCTGGTGTCTGGATATATGAAGGATGGTTCGCCTTCGCGCGTGTACGTAACAGACATGGACAATCGTAGTTACTACGTTGAACTGTTTAATGATGGGGAAAGCTATACGGGCCATGCGGGAGGGATATCCACAACCGGAGACACCGTATACATAGCCAATGGGGGCAGGATTTTCAGCTTCCCTCTGGCCAGCGTTTTAGATGCGGATCAGGGAGACGATGTGAACATAGGTCAGGGCATTGAGGTAAACAACAGAGCTTCCTTCCTGTACGGAGACGACCAGTATCTGTATGTGGGCTCATTCTACAATGAGAAGTACGAAAAGGTGGATGAGCATATATTCGAAACAGCAGAGGGCACACATTACGCCATCTGCACCAAATATGCTATTGGAGACCTGACAACTCCATTGGCAGTTTATTCCATTCGAGATCAGGTACAGGGCATATGTTTTACCCCAGACGGTGACGTGGTAATGTCCACCTCCTACAGTCTTGCGGACTCTCACTACTATGTATATGACCTGGAGGATGCGGTCGATTCCGGCAGAACATTGGACGGCGCTCCCGTGTATTATCTGGACAATGTGGAGGACGAGATAAAGGGACCTGCTATGGCAGAGGGACTGGACTACTATCAGGGCGAGGTTATCACATTGACAGAGAGCGCATCTACCAAGTACATTTTTGGCAGGCTGTTCTTTGCCAATTATATAGTCAGCCTGGATATTGCGGATTAGTATGGAACGAGTTTTGGTAATCGGTTGCCCTGGTAGTGGCAAGAGCACCTTCGCCAGGGCGTTGAGCTGTAGTACCGGCCTTCCGCTGATTCACCTGGACATGCTCTATTGGAGGCCAGACCGAACGACAGTTGAGAGGACAGAGTTCTTGAACCGGCTTTCGGAGGCGATGGCCCAGCCATCATGGATTATAGATGGCAACTATGCCTCTACCATGGATTTGAGAATGTCGGCCTGTGATACCATTTTCTTTTTGGATTATGATGTGGAGGTTTGCCTGGAGGGTATCGCCAACAGGAGGGGAAAGCCCAGACAGGATATGCCCTGGGTGGAGCCTGAGGACAGCGAGGACCTGGAGTTTCGCCAATTTGTGGAGGGGTTCAGAGAAAAAGGCAGGCCCGCCATTTTGGAACTTTTAGAAAAACACAGAGAAAAGACCATATACACATTTACAAATAGAGCCCAAGCCCAGGAGTTTCTGAGCGAGGTTGCGAAAAAAGGAGGAAATGACAATGGTTGAAAAGAATTTTGAACGAGTGCTTCCCAAGGAATATCGAGAAATCAAGCATATAGATGCCAGGGAAAAGCGCTTTGCAATCGGCATGAACGCTGCGGCATTGGTTGTGCTGTTGGTGTGCCTCGGGATTGCAGCGTTGCCTATTATTGTATCCAAAGGATTTGTCTCCTCAGACTTGAGTGCGTCATTATGGATTCCTTACTTAATACTCGTAGGGGCAATGCTGGTCTATATAGTGCTCCACGAGCTTGTGCACGGCGTGGTATACAAGGTAATGACGGGGGAGAAGCTGACCTTTGGATTGACACTTTCCTGCGCCTTTTGCGGCGTCCCTGATATTTATGTCTACAGAAAGACAGCTCTGAGGGCACTGGTTGCTCCACTTCTACTGTTTACGGTGGTGCTAGTTCCGTTGACGGTATGGCTGTACTATGTAGATACAATATTGTATTTTGTCTCGGCTTTTGTTGTCGGACTGCATATAGGTGGCTGTTCGGGAGATATTTATATGACATATTTGCTGCTCCGGAATCGTGACCCCAGGATTTTGGTTAAGGACACTGGTCCGGCCCAGAGCATCTATGCCCCTGCAGAGGGAGAGACTTTTACAGAAGAAAGAGAGAGCAACATTGGAGTTTAAGAGCAAGTTTTTTGATCAGCTGACCACCAGGGAACTGTACGAAATCGTCCGTGCCAGGACTACCATATTCCTGTTGGAGCAGAGGATAATCTGCCAGGATTTTGACGGCGTGGATTATGACGCGCTACACTGTTTCCTAGAGGAGGACGGCCAGGTCAGAGCCTACATGAGGGCCTACCGTACAGAGGATGGTCACGTAAAAATCGGCAGAGTGCTGTCCATTGTACACGGACAGGGCCTGGGCTCTCGACTTATGAAGCTGGCACTGCCTGAGATTAAGAGGAGTTTCGGTAGCGATGCAGTTGTTATCAACGCACAGAAACACGCATTGGGATTCTATGAAAAGATAGGCTTTGTGGTTACGTCGGAGGAGTTCCTGGAGGAGGGCATTCCCCATGTGGCCATGGAGTATAAATAGGAGGAACTATGATTAACAAACAAAAGAGCTACGAGAACGCAGCAAACACCATTATTGATAACTTAAAGCGCCGTCAGATGGAGGGGTACTACTGCGCCACAGCAGAGGAGGCTATGGACAAGATCCTGTCCCTCATGCCGGAGGGCTCCAGTATTGGCTGGGGAGGTTCCATGACCTTGGGAGAGATTGGCTTTTATGATGCCATCCAGGGAAAGGGATACGACGTGATCGACAGGTCCCTGGTAAAAACTCCTGCAGATCAAAAGGCCGTGAATGCCAGACTCCACGTGGCCAACTTCTTCTTTATGAGTACCAACGCCATTACAATGGATGGACAGCTGGTGAATATCGATGGCAGAGGCAGCCGATTGGCCTATCTGTGCTACGGCCCAGACAATGTAATCGTAGTAGCAGGAATGAATAAGGTTGTGGCAGATGTGGACAGCGGCATCAAGAGGATTCGCACCACAGCGGCTCCTGCAAACACGGTGAGACTCAACCGCAAGACGCCCTGCGCAGTAACGGGACACTGCGGGAACTGTCTGTCGCCAGATTGTATTTGTGCACAGACTGTAATTACCAGATTCTCCCCCGTTCCAGGCAGGATTAAGGTGATTTTGGTAGGACAGGAGCTGGGATATTGATACTTAAACCCATACAAATCAATTTGTCACAGTATCCCGAGGAGTTTCGTGGATTGCTAAGTGGCGCCAGAGTTTATGACAGCAGCTGTTCCAATGAGGCCCGTGTGGTCTACATAGACAAGGGAGATGGATACTTTCTCAAGGCCTCACCAGCCGGAACCCTCAGGAATGAGGCCCAGATGAACCAGTATTTTAGCTCCAAGGGCTTGGCCCCTCGTGTGATAGAGTATTTGTCCGGAGAGAGGGATTGGCTGTTGACGGAGCGGGCGAATGGCAGTGACTGTACGGAGACCCGATACCTGGCCCAACCTAAAAAGCTGTGTGATACCCTGGGCGAATGCCTGCGTATGCTGCACGAGACGGATTATGCCAACTGCCCTGTGCAAAACAGAACAGAGGCCTACTTAAAGATGGTTGACGACAATTACCGACAGGGCGTTTTTGGCCCCCTGGAATATGGGGACAAGCCCGCGTTTGGCTCTGCAGATGAGGCCTGGAGGCTGGTGGATGATAACAGGTCCGCCTTTGGCCAGGATACGTTGCTCCACGGCGACTACTGCCTGCCCAACATAATGCTGGAGGATGGCAGATTCAGCGCATTTATCGACCTGGGCAATGGTGGAGTAGGAGACAGGCACATTGACCTGTTCTGGGGCGTGTGGACCCTATGGTTCAACCTAAAGACCACCAAATATGCTGGCAGATTCCTGGACGCCTATGGCAGGGACAGGGTAGAGCTGGAGATGCTGCGAGTGATTCACGCAGCGGAACATTTTGGATAGAGAGAACAAAGGTAAAGGCCATGATTTTGATCATGGCCTTTTGATTCGTGTTTAATTTGAACGTTATCTTGTCATATCTCCTGCGGCCTAATACGGAACCTCGGTAAGGGAACCCTCCTTGGTCCAGACAGCTCCGTCGCAGTTGATATCCTTGCCTCCACAGGCAACCTCCGCAATGGCATCTGTTACATAGACGGCGGTCACGGCCTGTACAGCATCGTCTGTGGCCCGGACATTGATGTTGCCACCTGTCAAGAAGATAAAGCCCTTATTTGCATCGGTCTCGTTGGTCGATTTGATACCATCGTTGCCACAGTAGATCTTGATATTGCCTCCGTTAATCAGCACAGAGTCATTGCCCCTTATTCCGTGATTGGTGGCCTTAATATCATAAGATCCACCCAAGATTTTCAGGTCGTCCTTGCTGGTGATTCCGTTGTTACAATTGCCATTTACAACCAACGTTCCTGTGCCGTTAATAGTCAGGTCCTGTTTGCTAAAGAGGCATGAGTTGGGCTCGACCAGGGCGGAATACTTGTATGTATATGTGCTGCTGTCGGTAAGTGTGTTGGTGGTGCCATCAGCCAGGGTTATGCAGACCTTATCTCCGGCGATGACGCAAATAGCGGCATATTCGCTGGATGTAATGGAGACGCCCTTGAGGATCAGGTGTACCTTGTCTGTTGAGGGCAGGTCAATGATTATTGCGCCATTGGTCAAGGTGCCAGTTACTGAGTATGTGCCTGCTGCGGTAATAACCACGTAGCCGTCCTTATATATTGCCCCGCTGCCATCAATGGCGGTATTGCTATCTGCCAAGATGATGTTCACGTTGACGGCATCGTCCTCACCCTTCTGGTCAAACTTTGTGATTGTGGTGGTCCAGCTGTCACAGGTGATGGAAATAGTCTCGTCGTCCTGGTTAGTGGACAGGTTACCTGCAGGAGTAGGAGCAGGAGTTGGGGTGCTCTGGGAGCCCTGTCCTGTTATCTGCTGAGGTACACAGGCGGTGAGCAATGTAACGCACAAGGCCAGAGTCAGTATAATGCAAATGAGTTTTTTCATATTAATCCTCGCTTTCGTAGATATACATACAAACACGGTCCGTTTGCACTAAGAATGCCTTAATGAAACGACCTTATTTTCCCTCCAGCAGGCCCATTGTGTAGCCCTCAGACTTGAGGTAGTCGATCAGGTCTTCCAAAACGGCCACGTTGGTGGAGCTAACGCCATGAATCAGGTAGATGGCACCATTGTGGGCCTGGTCCTTCATCATCTTAAGAGCTTGGGTAGGATCTGGTTGCTGGTCCACCTCCCAATCCCTGTAGCAGAAGGTCCAGAATACGGGTGTGTAGCCTAGGGATTCCACGACGGCCTGAGAGCGGTCAGAGTACTCTCCGCAGGGGAAACGGAACAGGTACATTTCGTATCCGAACTTTTTGTATACAGCATCGTGCACATCTTTAATCTCTGTGATCTGTTTTTCCACAGTGATGGTAGGCATGCTGTAGTGTGACTTAGTGTGGTTACCCACCACATGACCCTCATCAATCATGCGCTGAACCATATCCGGGGATGTGTTCAGGTAGCTCTGGGTGATAAAGAAGGTGCCCTTGACACCCTTTTCCTTTAGAGTGTCCAAAATCTTGATGGTGAGCTCCTTTTTGTACTCGTAGCCCATGTCAAAGGTCAAGTATATGGTGGGAGTATCGTCTCCTATGAAATATACAGCCTTGTCACCGGCCTCCTTTTGGAGCTGAACCGCACGGGAGGGGCGAACTTTGTTGGAGGATACGCCGGACCACCAGGCCTGTAGAGTGTTGCTGTAGGATGAGAACTCGCCAGTGTAGGGTGTGGGAGTTGGTTTAGGTGTCGGCGTGGGTGTAGGCTTAGGCGTCGGTGTCGGCGTGGGAGTCGGGGTTGGCGTCGGCGTAGGTGTAGGAGTAGGTGTAGGAGTAGGGGTCGGCGTGGGAGTCGGTGTTGGCGTCGGAGTCGGGGTAGCCGTTGGCGTGGATGTTGCCTCAGGTGTGGCTGTTGGTGTGCTGGTCGTATGGCTCTTGTCCCCTATGTACATGCCGGCGCAAAAACCAGCGATGGCAATAAATGCCAAAACCACGGTGAGTATTACCTTGCCCTTATTCATAAATTGTTCCTCCAGACATTTATCTATATGTCTATCTCAGACCAAAGCTCACGGTCAAAGCCTTGTCCACCCTGTACATCAGGAGGTTGTCCACGTGGCCGACCCTCTCTCTGAGCCTGGTTTTGTCCAATGTTCTGATCTGCTCAGTCAAAATAACAGAGTCCTTTTGTAGACCATACTCCAGAGCACCAATCTCTATGTGAGTGGGCAGCTTTGCCTTATTCATCTGAGACGTAATTGCCGCCGCAATGACGGTGGGACTATGTCTGTTGCCAGTGTCGTTCTGGATAATAAGCACAGGTCGAACGCCTCCCTGTTCCGATCCAACAACCGGACTTAAATCCGCATAAAAAATATCGCCTCTCTGAACATCAAACTGCATTTGTTGCTGCCTCCGTATTTGTGATACGGATAGTGTTGCCCCAAAAAACAGCTTTAATCACATGTGAGAAGATTAGTGACAGACTTGGCACAGGTGGAGCAAATAAATCTCTCACCAATGGGATGCAGGTCACAGGTGCCACCACAAATGGCGCATGTCTCTGTGTGAGGCTCCAGCAAAACGGCGTTCCCCTGCAAGCTAAGCGCAACTGCAAAGCCGGGCTCTAACCCCAGGGCGCGTCTTAAGTCGGCTGGAATCACAATCCTGCCCAACTCGTCGATATGGCGAATGTGTCTGTTGTCCGCGCACATATAATCCTCCACAGTAATATCAAAATTTTAATGTATTAGTCGAAAAAGGTAAAGAAAAACATTTCAAAAATCCCTGGGTTGCAATTTAGCGTAGGCAAGAGTAAAATGTGATATACATTTTTGATTGAGAGGTGCGCTATGTCTGATAAGGGCAGAAAGGTTATGGTTAAGGTCGTTTGCGTGATATTGGTTATTGGACTTCTTGGTTCATCTCTATTGTACCTTTTATCAGCATTTGGATGGATTTAACTTAAGACTTATTGACATACACGAACCCCGAAAGCCTTGTGTTTTCGGGGTTGTTTTTTTGCCTTTTTGACTTACTAACAAGGAATGAGGAGAATCGTCAAAAAACATCGAAAAAGTTATTGACATCATGTAGACAAAATGTCAATAACCCTCCGCCACAAAACCCGAAACCCCTTGAAATTCAAGGGTTACAGGTTTTTTGATATATTTATGAATTATTGACAAGAACATATTGTCGGTTATCTTTAGATGCTGTTGGAAAGAAAGGGCAAAACCTCGAAACCGTGGCAAATCAAGGCTTTTGGCCGATTTGACTTTTGACAGGGTTATTGACATTATGTCAATAACTTTTTTGTCAAGGGGGTATGGCAAAAATATTTTTATCCAGGCCCTGACCTTGCGCCAAATTACCGCTCAGCATATAATTAAAATTACCTATGTACACAGGAGGACAAGCATGTTTATTACATTTGAGGGACCGGACGGATCGGGCAAATCCACACAGATCCGCAGGCTTAAGGAGCACCTGGAGCAGCAGGGGCATCGTGTGCTTGTCACTCATGAGCCAGGAGATACTGCAGTAGGAGCTCAGATCAGAGATTTGCTGCTCAACCCTATCTATAGGGGGATTACTGCAGAGACAGAGGCCTTGTTGTATGCAGCAGACAGAGCACAGCATGTCAGAGAGGTCATCAGGCCTGCCCTTGAGGATGGACAGATTGTCATATGTGACAGGTACATAGATTCGACTATTGCATACCAGTATTTTGGCAGACAGCTTTCCGCGGAGTTAATGGGTACTATTACCAAATACGCCATCGATGGGGTCATGCCGGATGCAACCGTTATTCTGGAACTTAGCACGGAGGCTGCCGAGCGCAGATATAGCCAAAGGGCCATGAACCATCAGGCAGATTATGACGTGCCGGACAGATTGGAGCAGGAGAAACTGGACTACAAGCAGAGGGTCAACCAGGGATTTAAGTATATGGCGGAGCATTATCCCGAGAGGATTATCACAGTAGATGCCTCCGGAACCATAGAGGAGGTTTGGGAGAGTATCTTATCCGGCCTCAGACAGAGGGATATCGTATGATAAAACTCAGTGAACTTAAGGGGAGGGATAGGATTCGTGGCAGCCTGGCTCAGGCCATGGCGGGCGACAGGATCCCCCACGCCCTGCTGATTGTGGGCCCATCTGGCACGGGCAAGACGACTCTGGCCCAGGCGTTGGCCAATGGAGCCATGTGCATGTCGCCGGTACAGGGGGATCCCTGCGGACATTGTGTGGCCTGCAAGTTGATCGCAGGAGGCATGACGCCAGAACTGACTTATATTGCCCCGGACGAAAAGGGACTCATACCCGTTGGCGCAGTCAGACAGGCCATTGACAATATGTATATTAAGCCAGCCTATGCCGCACATCGAGTTTGTATCATAGACGATTGCGATGCCATGAACGCTCAGGCCCAGAACGCTTTCCTTAAGACGCTGGAGGAGCCACCGGCTACAGGCATGTTGATTCTGACCACATCTCATCCGGATTTGTTGTTGCCTACGGTTATTTCCCGTATTTCACGATTTGATATAGACAGAGCAGACGAACAGGAGACGGTGGACTATATTGCCTCCAATTATCCTGCCAGCTACAGCCGAGCTCACTTTATATATATGTATACAGGTGGAGCTACGGGTCAGATTGACCAGATATGCACAGATCCCGAGTTCATGGAGTTGAGAGATGCCTGTATGGGCCACTTTGTAGCCATGACAACAGATGCGCCAGACGCTGCATACAGTTTTGCGGCATGGTTGGAGAGGGAGCAGGACTGTGAGGAGCACATATTGAGGATGCTCATGACGCTGTATTCCGATATGATTATGTTGAGCACAGGCCTTATTAGCCGGGTGATCAATACGGATTTTCAGGCGCGTCTTACGACCTTGATGGAGAACTTGCAGGCTGACACTTGCCTCAGGGCGACTAAGGCCATAGCAGAGTATCGTCGTCGCAGAAAGGCCTCGGTGAATCACCGAATGTGTTGTGAGGCGCTGGGACTGGAGCTAACGGGAGAGCAGGTAAGAGTTAATAACTAAGAGTGAACAGTTAATAAAGTTGGTTAACGAATAACTAGTCAACTATTAACTGTCCCACTTTCTTCACTCTTATCTATTATCCCTTCACTGAACTTTTCACTCTTAACTTACCTGGAGGACATATGATAGAGAAAATTTATACAATTCCGGTTAATGAGGTGTTTTCGGCCAAGCCTTGTTCGTGCCCTTTGTGTGCCATGAGGGACAGGTTTGAAAAGGATCGCATTGATTATGTGTTGGGTCCCGCCCTTATGGAGCCTGATGTGCGTACCGCAACTAACGAAAAGGGATTTTGCCCCGACCATTATGCCATGCTGTTTAACAGCCACAAAAATAGTGTGGGACTGGGCCTTTTGACAAACACGTACATCGAGACAATTCAGAAGAAGTTATCCGGCCCTATGCGCCATCGCTCAGATAAGGACCTGGCTGCTACGTTGGAAAAGATAGGAAGCACGTGTTTTATCTGCGACCAGCTGAATTTCACCATGAGCAGGTATATCGATGTAATCTACTGGCAATATGCTAACGACAGGGACTTCCGCCAGCTGTTTAATGAGCAGGATGGATTCTGCCTGGAGCATTTCCGCCAGCTGTGCGCCGGAGCCAAAAGGGGATTGCCGGGCAAGATTAAGGGCGAGTTTATGAATGATCTGTGCTCCATCCAGAGCCGCAAGTTGGCAGAGCTGCAGGTGGATGTGGACTGGTTCACCAAAAAGTTCGATTATAGATACAAGGACGAGCCCTGGAACAATTCCAAGGATGCTGTGCAGAGGTCCATTCAGTTCTTAAAGGGACAGGTGGAGCTGGATTAGGGAAGTTAAAAGTTCAGTGAAGAGATAATAGATAAGAGTGAAGAAAGTTGGAAAGATATGAGTTTACCAGCTATTCGTTAACCAACTTTATTAACTATTCACTCTTATCTTTTAGCTCAAACAGCGCAGTAAAAGTGAGATGCGATGTCACGCATAATTATATTAATATGTGGGGGTATGTTTTATGAAGAAACTATTGTCTGTAATGTTAATTATTACTTTGATAGGAATTCTTTGCGCTTGTGGAGCGGATAAGATCACAGGAGTTACTCCTACAGCCACACCTACAATGGAGGCCACTGGTACGCCAGAACCTACAGGTACGCCAACAGCTGCGCCCACAGATGAGCCCACAGCTACTCCAACTGCAGCCCCAACAGAGGAGCCAACAGCTACTCCAGAGGTAACACCTACTGCAGTGCCTACTGGCATGCCTACATCAAAACCTACGGCTACATCAACGCCAAAGCCAGCGGCAACTCCTACACCTAAACCTACAGCTACACCGGCTCCGACTCCAACCCCTGTGAGAAGCGATTCAGTGGGTCTTGGGTATTCTGTGAATGCAGATGGTGTGACATGCACCATTACAGGCATTGGTACATGCAAAGACGAGCATCTTGTTATTGGTTCCAAGATTGATGGATACACAGTGACAGCTATTGGTGAAGGAGCATTCCGTGGAAACAACATTAAGACAGTAACAATTGCAAATACAGTTACCTTTATTGGCAAACATGCTTTCCGCGAATGCCCTAATTTGACAGCCGCATATCTTCCAGATAGCGTTACAACCATGGAATCAAATGTTTTTGCGTATTCCGAATCCTTAGAAAGGGTAAACATTCCTAAGGGGTTAAAGGTTATAGCACGTGGAGCATTTAGAGGTACTAAACTAAAAAGCCTTGTTCTTCCAGAGGGATTGGTCGAGATTGAGGAAGATGCCTTTAGTGAATGCATGTATGTTACAGAGCTCGTTATACCCAAATCCTTAACTACAATTGGCGAAAGAGCTTTTCAGGGGCTCGGAGCAACAACATTAGTTATTCCCGAAACTGTAGAAACAATTGCTCCCGGAGCATTTTCTGGATCATACATCGAGACTTTGATTATTCAGGGAGATATAAAGGTTGCGGAAGGTGCCTTTGCAGAATGTGGATGCTTAAAGAATGTAGTATTCCCCAAGGATATGAGTAAGATTCAGAAGAGCATGTTCGCAGGAAGTGGTCTTGAAAGTATCACAATTCCCTCCAATATTTTAAGTATCGGTGAATATGCTTTTGCTAGTTGCGATAAATTGGTTAATGTAACAATTCCACAAAACGTTACGGTAATTGGAATTGGAGCATTTAAGGCTTGCAGTGCCCTAAAAACAGTAACTATTCCAGGTAGTGTAGAGAATATTCCAGAATCAGCATTCTATGAATGCAAGAATTTGGAGAAGGTTGTTATTTCCGAAGGCGTAAAAAACATATTGAAAAACGCTTTTAAGAATTGCCAAAAGCTCGTTTCTGTAACATTTCCCACAAGTCTTGATCTGATTTATCAGTATGCCTTTGAGGGTTGTGATTCTCTCACAAAGGTCGAATTGCATAGTGTAACAACTATTGGTGGAGCAGCATTTAGAAATTGCAAATCCTTGGCACAGGTTAAGATTACTAAGAGTCTTAATGGGGTTGGCGATGAGGCATTCTTGAATTGTCCTGCACTCACATATATAAACCTTCCACAGGGATTAGAGTATATTGGTAGTTTCTCTTTTAAGAATTGCGCGTCATTACAGAGCATAACAATCCCTAATACTGTAACTGAGATAAAGAAGAACGCATTTGAACTATGCACTTCTTTGAGAAAAGTTAGCATTCCTGCAAGCGTAGGAACAATTCCAGATTTCTTGTTCAGGGACTGCGCTAATTTGTCGGAGATTATTATTAGCGATGGAATCACAGGTATTGGATTGGGTGCTTTTTATGGATGTTCATCTCTTAAAGAAGTTGTAATACCAGAAAGTGCTACAAATCTCTCAGGTGATATATTCTGGCTGTGTACAAGTCTAGAAAAGGTTACACTCCCTGATGGAATCACAGCTATACCAACATTTACTTTCATGTGCTGTTCATCCTTAAAGGAATTTAACTTCCCAAGCGCAACAACTACTATTGAATCAAGGGCTTTTGAAGGATGCGATGCTCTTAAGGAAATAGTAATTCCAGAAAGAATAACAACAATAAAGGAGTCCGTATTTAGAAATTGTGAGACCTTAGAAAAGGTTGTGCTTCCTAGTGGAATTACTGGTATTAGCGAAAGCTTGTTCTACGGCTGCAAATCTTTGAAAGAGGTTAATATTCCAAACAGTGTAACTACTATTGGGAATGGAGCTTTTGAGGAATGTAGTTCTTTGGAGGAAATATATATTCCAGATAGCGTAACATCCATTGGAACTTGTGTGTTTAGATTCTGTTCATCGTTAAAGAAAGTAAATATACCAACTGGAATTACTACTATTCCAATGATGATGTTTGGAGCATGCAGCTCTCTTAAGGAAATAGAAATTCCGGAAGGTGTAACTTCTATTGATATGGGTGCATTTGAGGTGTGCACGAAACTGGAAACGGTTGTCCTTCCTAGTGGACTAACACGTCTTGGCACTAGTGTCTTTGAGGGATGTAGTTCGCTTAAAAAGATTAATATTCCAGAAGGGATCACAGGTATATGGTCGGATATGTTCCAGAATTGTGTTTCCTTGGAGGAAATCTATCTTCCAGACAGTATAACGAGAATAGAAAGATATGCATTTAGGGGATGTACTAATCTAAAAAAGATTCGAATTCCAACTGCAGCAAAATGGACTGATGAAGCATTTGAGGGATGTTCCAAGGATTTGGAGATTATCGTAGAGTAATTCGCGAATTCCGCGAAGCTACGCTAGTGTTAGCTCTAAAAGGATTATTTCATAGAGAAGTCAAAAAGGTGTAATTGAGTTTTCAATTACACCTCTATTTTTTACAAATGGAACAATGAGTCGTTCTGGTATTTGCCCTCACATGTCAGATGGACACCCAACTTCTTGAACATGGAGTTATCTGCGTGGGAGAGAATAACAGTGGAGTGCGCCTCGCAATCTCTTAGCCTGTCCAGGTGCTCCATGGCCTTACGTGCGTTGTCGTCAGTGGCGGCACAGATAGCCAGTGCGTGGAGTACCTCGTCCATGTGGAGGCGAGGGTTCTTGCTGCCCAAATATTTTGTCTTAAGCTCGTGGATGGGGCGAATGACTGACTCAGATAACAGATCCACGCAATCGGGAATGCCAGCCACCTGCTTGAGCACATTCAGCAACATGGAGGAACATGAACCCAGCAGGTCCGATGTCTTGCCTGTCACAATAGTGCCGTCCTGGAGCATGATGGCAGCGGCAGGAGCGTCTGTCTGTGCAGCCTTGGCAAGAGCTGCAGCTACAACTGGTCTATCTTCAGAAGAAAGCCCAGCCTTCTTCATTATAATCTCCTGGTTGTAAACAAGTTCCGGACTAACCTTGCCCTTGGTGGAAGCGACTAATGCTGTGTAGTATCTGCGGATGATCTCCTGACGGGCAGCCTCTGTTACAGCATCATTATCGAAAATGCAGTTACCTGCCATGTTAACACCCATGTCGGTGGGTGACTTGTATGGGCAGTAGCCGTAGATCTTCTTAAAAATCGCCTGCAATACAGGGAAAATCTCCACGTCTCTGTTGTAGTTAACAGTTGTAACTCCATATGCATCCAGGTGATATGGGTCGATCATGTTAACGTCGTCCAGATCAGCGGTGGCAGCCTCGTATGCCAGATTGACTGCGTGAGTAAGAGGAAGATTCCAAATAGGGAATGTCTCAAACTTGGCATATCCAGCCTGTATACCCATCCTGTGATCGTGGTAGAGCTGTGACATACATGTGGCCATCTTGCCGCTACCAGGGCCTGGAGCTGTAACAATGACCAACTCTCTGGAGGTCTGGATGTACTCGTTCTTGCCATAACCCTCCTCGCTAACAATCTTCTCGACGTTGGAGGGGTAACCGGCAATAGTGTAATGGAGATATACGGGGATGCCGCAGCTCTCCAGGTACTTCTTGAAATTCTTTGCTCCCTCGTGGGCCTGGTCGAACATGGTCATAACCACGCTGCCAACATAGAGTCCCACACTGCGGAAGGAGTCGATAAGTCGCATAACGTCCTGGTCGTATGTGATGCCAAGATCGCTGCGAACCTTGTTGCGCTCAAT
>JAZNEA010000004.1:0-16794 GCA_045588325.1 Clostridia bacterium | reverse complement strand
GGTATGCACATCGGTCCCAAGTCTCACGGTTCTAAGTACCACAGAGGCGTAGGATCCATGGGCCCCACAACTACTCCTGGTAAGGTTGCAAAGGGTAAGAGAATGCCTGGCCGCATGGGCGGTAAGCGCACTACAATCCTGAACCTGGATGTTGTTAAGGTTGATGCAGAGAGAGGCTTGCTCCTCATTAGAGGCGCAGTTCCCGGAGCAAAGGGTAGTCTCCTGGTCATCAGAAATGCTGTAAAGGCAAACTGATAGTGGAGGAGGAAAGAAAATGCCAAACTTAAAAGTATTGAATATCAAAGGCGAGACAGTTGGCGAGGTTGAGCTCTCCGCAGAGATCTTCGGTATCGAGGTCAATACAGAGGCCATGCACAGAGTTGTAGTTCAGATTCTGGCCAACGAGAGACAGGGAACACAGTCCGCACTCACCAGAGCAGAGGTTAGAGGCGGTGGACGTAAGCCCTACAGACAGAAGGGTACAGGCCGCGCCAGACAGGGTAGCACAAGAGCTCCTCAGTTCAGACATGGCGGTATCGTATTTGCACCAAAGCCAAGAGATTATTCCTTCACTCTTAATAAGAAGGAAAAGAGACTTGCTATGAAGTCCGTTCTCACCGACAAGTGCCAGAACAATCAGATTATCGTACTTGACTCCCTCGTGCTTAACGAGATCAAGACAAAGGCAATGATCGAGGTTCTCAACAATGTTGGTGCAGGCGACAGCGCAATCGTTGTTATGGCTGAGAAGAACGAGAATGTTATCAAGTCCGCAAGAAATATCCCCGGAGTTAAGACAGCTCTTGTAAATACCATCAACGTATATGACTTGCTCAAGTACGACAACATGGTAATCACACTGGACGCTCTTAACAAGGTTCAGGAGGTATACAGATGATGTACGAAGATATCATTATTAGACCCTATATCACAGAGAAGTCCAACGAGGCTATTGCAGATGGTAAGTACACATTTGTAGTAGCTAAGAAGGCAACAAAGGTTGATGTAGCAAATGCAGTTGAGAAGCTCTTTGGTGTTAAGGTTGTTTCCGTAACAACACAGAACTACAACGGCAAGCCCAAGAGAGTTCAGGGCTTCACTGGTTACAGATCCGATTGGAAGAAGGCCATTGTTAAGATCGACTTGGATCCCAAGCAGGTTTCCTATGTTGGTAAGGATGGCAAGGTTGTAACCACAAACAAGAAGTACAAGACATCTATCGAAGAGTTCGGCGCAACAGTCTAAGTGAAGGAGAGTGAATTAAATGGCTATTAAGTATTATAAACCTACTACTCCGTCAAGACGTGGCATGTCAGTTTCCACATTTGAGGAAATCACAAAGACTAAGCCCGAGAAGTCCTTGACAGAGTCTCTTTCCAAGTCCGGCGGACGTAACGTTTATGGAAGAATCACATCCTGGAACGTTGGCGGCGGAAACAAGAGAAAGTATAGAATTATCGACTTCAAGAGAAATAAGTTTGATGTACCTGCTAAGGTTGCAGCAATCGAGTACGATCCTAACAGAACATGCCGAATTGCACTCCTTAACTATGTAGATGGTGAGAAGAGATACATCCTGGCTCCCCAGGGTATCCATGTTGGAGATATGGTTATTTCCTCCGATAGCGCAGACATCAAGCCCGGCAACGCAATGAAGCTTGCTAATATCCCCGTAGGTACAATGGTTCACAACATCGAGTTGACTGTTGGCAACGGTGGTCAGATGGCAAGAGCTGCAGGTGCTTATGCACAGCTCATGGGTAAGGAAGGCAAGTATGCTCTCCTGAGACTCCCCTCTGGCGAGGTTAGAATGGTTCCAATCAACTGCATGGCTACAATCGGTGTAGTTGGTAACGAGGATCAGATTAACATCACATTGGGTAAGGCTGGTAAGTCCCGTTACTTGGGCATTAAGCCTCACGTTCGTGGTGTTGTAAAGAACCCCTGCGATCACCCTCATGGTGGTGGAGAAGGCAAGTCTCCCATCGGTCTTCCCGGACCTGTTACTCCTTGGGGTAAGCCTACATTGGGTAAGAAGACTCGCAAGCACAACAAGGCCAGCAACAAGCTGATTGTTAAGAGACGCAAGTAAGGCCATAGGAGGATATAATGAGTAGATCAATTAAGAAAGGCCCTTATGTCGAGGCCAAGCTGTATAACAGAATTGTTGCCATGAATGAGGCCAACGATCGTAAGGTAATTAAGACCTGGTCCAGATCTTCTACCATCTTCCCTGAGATGGTTGGCAACACAATCGCAGTTTATGACGGAAGAAGACATGTTCCGGTATACGTAACCGAGGATATGGTTGGACACAAGCTGGGTGAATTTGCTCCTACCCGCACTTTCAAGGGCCACAAGGGTTCTGAGAAGTCATCATCCGTTAGGTAATCGAGGAAGGAGATAAAATAATGGAAAGAAAAGTTATGTCAAAAGAGGAGGTTCTTGCAAGAAAGGACGAGTTGCTCGCCCTCTACGGCAAGTCTCACAGACAGCATAATAAGCCCGTCACCTTGTCTAAGAAGGAGCGCAAGTACCTTGGTATTAACAAGGATCGCGGCGTTGCAACTCTTAAGGCAGGAGCTATGGGTGGTAGCAAGAACGCAAGATTCTCTCCCCTCAAGGTGAGACAGGAGCTCGACCTTATCCGCGGAAAGGATCTTGAGGAGGCACTTGCAATTGTTAAGTTCACTCCCAGAGGAGCATCCAGATCCATTTACAAGCTGCTTAAGTCTGCAGAGGCAAACGCAGTTAACAACAATGGACTCAACAAGGATTTGCTCTATGTTGCAGAGGCTTATGCAGACAATGGTCCTATCATGAAGAGAATCATGCCTAGAGCCAGAGGAAGCGCTGACAGAATCGACAAGAGAACAACAAATATTACAGTTGTTCTTAAAGAGAGAAAGTAGGGAGGTTATTATGGGACAGAAAGTTAATCCCCACGGACTGAGAGTTGGCGTTATCCATGATTGGAGCACCAAGTGGTACGCAGACAAGAACGACTTCAGCAAGTACCTTGTTGAAGATTACAAGATCAGAAAGTTCCTGAAGAACAAGCTGTATTCAGCTTCTGTTTCTGGAATTAACATTGAGAGAACTGCAAACAAGGTTAACATTATTGTTAAGACAGCTAAGCCCGGTATTATCATCGGTAAGAACGGCGCAGGCATTGCAGAGATTAAGAATGCAGTTGTTAAGCTTATTAACAGACCTGCAGAGCAGATTAACCTCAGTGTTTCTGAGATTAAGTCTCCTGACACTGACGCACAGCTCTGTGCTGAGAACATCGCTCAGCAGCTGGAGAAGAGAACTTCTTTCAGAAGAGCTATGAAGCAGGTTATGGGCAGAGCCATGAGATTCGGAGCAAAGGGTATTAAGGCCACATGTAGCGGCAGACTCGGCGGTGCTGAAATCGCAAGATCTGAGAGCTATCACGAGGGTACAATTCCTCTGCAGACAATCAGAGCTGATATCGACTATGGATTTGCAGAGGCAAATACCACAGCTGGTAAGATCGGCGTTAAGGTTTGGATCTACAAGGGCGAAGTCCTTCCCGGTGCTGTTGTAAAGCACACAAAGAATGAAGGAGGTAAGCGATAATGTTGATGCCTAAGAGAGTCAAGAGAAGAAAGGTACAGCGTGGCAGAATGAAGGGTGCTGCACACAGAGGCAACACACTGGCATATGGTCAGTATGGTCTCGTAGCAACTGAGCCCGCATGGATTACCAGCAATCAGATCGAGGCAGCTCGTATTGCTATGACTCGTTTCATCAAGAGAGGCGGTAAGGTTTGGATCAAGATCTTCCCCGATAAGCCAGTAACTCAGAAGCCTGCTGAGACTCGAATGGGTTCCGGTAAGGGATCTGTTGAGTACTGGGTAGCAGTAGTAAAGCCCGGCAGAATCATGTTCGAGATTGACGGCGTTGATGAGGCTATTGCTAGAGAGGCACTTAGACTTGCATCTCACAAGCTTCCCCTTAAGTGTAAGTTTGTAATGCGCGAAGAAATGGATGGTGTAGCAGATGAAAATTAAAGATATCAGAAGCAAGAGCACAGAGGAGCTTCAGAAGGAGCTCAAGGAACTCAAGTCTGAACTCTTCAAACTTAGATTCCAGTTTACTACAAACCAGTTGGATAACCCCATGTTGATCAAGGGTGTTAAGAGAGACATTGCAAAGGTTTTGACCGTTCTTAAAGAGCGTGAGAACGCTGCTGACTAACGGAAGGAGATAAACAATGGAAAGAAATCTTAGAAAGACCAGAGTTGGTAAGGTAGTCAGCGATAAGATGGACAAGACAATTGTTGTAGCTGTTGTTGACCACGTAAAGCACCCCCTGTATGGCAAGATTGTTAGAAAGACATATAAGCTCAAGGCTCATGACGAAGAGAATGTCTGCCGCATCGGCGATACAGTTAGAGTAATGGAAACCAGACCTATTTCCAAGGATAAGAGATGGAGATTGGTCGAGATTGTTGAGAAGGCCAAGTAAACCGGTCAAGGAGGATATGTAAATGGTACAGACACTTACCAGACTGAGAGTTGCTGACAACACTGGTGCTAAGGAACTTATGTGCATCAGAGTTATGGGCG
This sequence comes from Clostridia bacterium, assembly GCA_045588325.1. Taxonomy (GTDB): domain Bacteria; phylum Bacillota; class Clostridia; order RGIG7378; family RGIG7378; genus RGIG7378. Next base: position 12,198 of record JAZNEA010000004.1, on the reverse strand, counting down.
GTTCTCATAAGAAGTTTGCCAATATTGGCGATGTAATTATTTGCTCTGTAAAGTCCGCTGCTCCAGGCGGCGTGGCAAAGAAGGGCGACGTTGTAAAGTGTGTTATTGTCAGGACAAAGATGGGTGTTAAGAGACCTGATGGTTCTTACATCAGATTCGATGAGAACGCAGCAGTTCTTATTAAGGAAGACGGAAACCCAGTCGGAACCCGTATCTTTGGCCCCATCGCTCGTGAACTTAGAGATAAGGATTACATGAAGATCCTGTCCCTGGCTCCCGAAGTAATTTAATGGAGGTAAAGACAGTGGCTAATAATAACATTAAGAAGAACGATGTAGTTATCGTTATCACAGGCGAGGACAAAGGATCCAAGGGTAAGGTTCTTGAGACAAACCCCAAGGCAGGCAGAGTTGTTGTTGAGGGCGTTAATATCGTCAAGAAGCACAAGAAGGCTAGATCTGCTCAGCAGCAGAGTGGCATCTTTGAGGTAGAGGCAGCAATCGACGCATCTAACGTTATGCTGGTTTGCCCCAAGTGCGGAAATCCTACTAAGGTTGGCAAGGTTGTCAACGAGGATGGTTCTAAGTCCAGAGTATGCAAAGAGTGCAAGGCTGTTATTGACACTTACACTCCTGCAAAGAAATAAGGAAGGTAGGCTATTGAAATGAACAGATTGTACGAACAGTATAAGACAGAAGCAGTACCTGCTCTTCGCGAGAAGTTTGGTTATACAAACGTAATGCAGATTCCCAAGCTTGACAAGGTTGTTGTAAGCATGGGTGTTGGCGAGGCTAAGGATAACTCAAAGGCAATTGATGCAGCATGTGCTGATCTTAGCACAATCACAGGTCAGAAGCCTTTGGTTACAAGAGCTAAGAAGTCAATTGCTAACTTCCACCTGCGTGCAGGTTCTCCCATTGGATGCAAGGTTACACTTAGAGGAGAGAGAATGTACGAGTTCATCGACAAGCTCTTCAATGCTGCTCTTCCCAGAGTTAGAGACTTCAGAGGTGTTCCTGGCAATGCATTTGATGGCAGAGGAAACTACTCCCTTGGTCTTAAGGAGCAGCTGGTTTTCCCCGAGATCGAGTACGATAAGGTTGACAAGGTTCGCGGTATGAACATCGCATTTGTTACTACAGCAAACACTGACGAAGAAGCCAAGGCACTCCTCACACTGCTTGGAATGCCCTACGCCCAGGACTAGGAGGTTAAAAAATGGCAAAGAAAGCTATGATCGTTAAAGGTGCTAGACCTCAGAAGTTCAGCACAAGACAGCACAATAGATGCCTTATTTGCGGTAGACCTCACGCCTACATTAGCAAGTATGGTATTTGCAGAGTTTGCTTCAGAGAGCTCGCTTACAAGGGCGAGATTCCTGGAGTAAAGAAGGCATCTTGGTAATATTGGAAGGAGAATAGAAATATGCAGATTACTGACGCAATAGCAGATATGCTCACCAGAATTAGAAATGCCGGTGTTGCTAAGCATGAAACAGTAGAAGTTCCCGCTTCCAATGAGAAGAAGGCCATTGCCCAGATTCTTCTGGACGAGGGTTATATCAGCGGATACGATGTTATCGAGGACAACAAGCAGGGTATGATTAAGATCACACTCAAGTATGTTTCCAAGAAGCACGTTATCTCAGGCCTCAAGAGAATTTCTAAGCCTGGTCTCCGTGTTTATGCCGGTAAGGATGAACTCCCCAAGGTTCTCGGTGGATTGGGAATTGCGATTATCTCAACATCTAAGGGTGTTATGACTGACAAGTCAGCTCGCAAGGCTGGCGTTGGCGGCGAGGTTCTCGCTTACATCTGGTAAAACGATGGCCCATTAGGGCTTTACCCCATTGATTCTGAAAAGGACTGTGTGGAAAAAGGGGTATCGGATTCCACACGTCCACAATTTTAAGAGCAGCCCATCAATTGAGTATGGGCAGAAGGAGTAAAAATATGTCAAGAATTGGCAGAAAGCACATCGCTATTCCTGCTGGCGTTACAGTTAACGTAGCAGAGGGCAATGTGGTTACCGTTAAGGGCCCCAAGGGTGAGCTTAACGGCACATTCGACAAGGACCTCTCCATTGTTATTGAGGGTTCCGAAGTTGTTGTTGACAGACCCAACGATGAGGCAAAGTTCAAGTCCCTCCATGGTTTGACAAGAACTCTGATCAGCAACATGGTAACCGGTGTAAGCCAGGGCTTCACAAAGACCTTGGAGATCAACGGTGTTGGTTACAGAGCACAGAAGAACGGCAAGACATTGTCACTCAACCTTGGTTACTCTCATCCCGTAGAGTTCCAGGATGCAGATGGTGTTGAGTTCGAGGTTCCTGCACCCAACAAGATTATTGTTAAGGGAATTGACAAGCAGAAGGTCGGTCAGGTCGCTGCTGTCGTTAGATCTTGGAGACTGCCTGAGCCTTACCTTGGTAAGGGTATCAAGTATGATTACGAGGTAATCAGACGTAAAGAAGGTAAGTCCGGCGCAAAGGGTAAGAAGTAGGAGGTGTGATCTATGGTTAATAGAGTTAATAAAGCAGAAGTTAGAAATAGAAAGCACGTTCGCGTTCGCAAGAACGTTTCCGGTACACCTGCCCGTCCAAGACTTTGCGTATATCGTTCTCTGCAGCATATCTATGCTCAGATTATCGATGACGTTGCAGGAGTTACTCTTGTTGCAGCATCCACTTTGGATGAGGCTGTTAAGAGTGAGTGCACATATGGCGGCAACATTGATGCAGCCAAGGCAGTCGGTACTCTCGTTGCTAAGAGAGCCCTTGAGAAGGGCATTGACACAGTCGTCTTCGACAGAGGCGGATATGTCTACCATGGCCGCGTAGCAGCTGTGGCAGAGGGCGCCCGCGAAGCCGGTCTGAATTTTTAACAGGGGGTAGCGTATGCGTAACGATCGTAATGATTATAGAGAGAGAGAAGTTAAGGAGTTTACCGAGAAGCTTATCAGCGTTAGAAGAGTTACTAAGGTTGTTAAGGGTGGTAAGAACTCCAGATTCTGCGCTTTTGTAGCAGTAGGTAACGGCAAGGGTACCGTAGGACTTGGTATTGGAAAGTCTACCGAAATTCCTGAGGCAATCAAGAAGGCAGTTGAAGATGCCAAGAAGAATCTTGTAACAATGCCCATGGTAAATGGTACAATTCCTCACCAGATCGTAGGTAACTTTGGTGCAGGTAAGGTTGTTCTTATTCCTGCTCCATCCGGTACAGGTATTATTGCTGGTAGCGGCGTACGTACAGTTCTTGAGTTGTCCGGTATCGAGAACATCAGAACAAAGTCTCTCGGAACAAACAACTCCATCAACATGGCTAAGGCTACTGTAGATGGTATCAAGAACCTTAAGACAGCTGAGCAGGTTGCAGCTCTTCGCGGCAAGACTGTAGCTGAGATTTTAGGATAAGGCGGTGTTTGATATGCTTAAAATTACATTGATCAAGAGCACCAATGATAGCAAGAAAAATCAGCAGAAGACCGTCAAGGCCTTGGGTCTTAAGAAGATCGGCAGTTCTGTTGTTAAGGAAAAGAACGATGCGATTCTCGGTATGATTCATACAGTTAATCACCTCGTCAAGGTAGAGGAGGTAAATGCATGAAGCTTCATGAATTAGGAACTGCAAATCCTAACGTCAAGGCCTACAGAAAGGGCAGAGGCGCAGGAAGCGGTAATGGTAAGACTGGTGGCAGAGGCCACAAGGGACAGAAGGCAAGATCTGGAGGCGGCGTAAGAGTTGGCTTCGAGGGCGGCCAGATGCCTCTTTACATGAGACTGCCCAAGGTTGGCTTTAACAACAAGAATTTCAAGAATGTTTACGCCGAGGTTAAGCTCTCTGACATCGAGCAGAGATATGTTGATGGCGAGGTTGTAAATGCAGAGACAGTTCTTGAGAAGGGTATCACAAAGAAGATCGTCGATGGCATCGTTGTTCTTTCCAATGGTAACCTTACTAAGAAGGTAACTGTTCAGGCTAACAAGGTAACAAAGGCAGCAGAAGAGAAGATTGTTGCAGCCGGAGGCAAGGTAGAGGTACTGTAATATGAAGAAGATTCTTAGCGGTATCGCAAATATCTTTAAGATTCCAGAGCTGCGTAAGAAGATTCTGTTCACAGTAGTTATTCTTATTGTTTACAGAATTGGATGCCAGATTCCAATTCCTTTCCTGAACAAGACAGTTTTGGCTAGTCTTGTTGCTCAGGGCGGTGGAAGCTTGTTTGGACTCGTTGATGTCTTCACAGGTGGTGCATTCTCTAACGCAACTATTTTTGCTCTCAGTATTTCACCCTATATTAACGCATCCATTATTATTCAGCTCCTGTGCGTCGTATTCGAAAGCTTGGGTAAGCTGGCTAAGGAAGGCGAAGAGGGTCGCAAGAAGATTGATCGTATCACAAGATACTCCGCAGTTGGACTTGCATTTGTTGAGGCAATTGGAATTACTTGGGGTATTCATAACTACCTCAACCAGTTCAATTTCTTCATCATGGCAGTTGTTGTACTCTCTATGACAGCAGGTACAGCAATTATCATGTGGCTCGGTGACTTGATTACCGAGAGAGGAATCTCCAATGGTATTTCATTGATTATCTTTGTAAATATCATTTCCAGAGGTCCTTCCGCAGTAGGAACTGTAATCAGCTACTACGCAAATGGCGTATTTGGAAACAAGGTTGTTGGCGTTTTCGTGATTGCACTCGTTGTACTTGTATTCCTTGCAGTTATCGGCTGCGTTGTATGGGTTAACGAGGCAGAGAGAAGACTCCCAGTCAAGTATGCTAAGAGAGTTGTTGGCTCCAAGATGTATGGTGGTCAGGCCACATATGTACCAATTAAGGTATGCTGGGCTGGCGTTATCCCGATTATCTTCGCCATGTCAATCATGGTACTGCCTTCCACAATTGTTAGCTTCATTTGGCCCAGCTCCACAAACTCCTTTGTTGTTTTCCTCAGAGAGCAGTGGACAGGTGGATGGATCTACAATGTGATCTATGCAGCCATGATCGTTGGTTTCACGTTCTTCTACACATATGTCCAGTTCAATCCTGTTGATTTGGCAAACAACATCCAGAGCAACGGTGGATTTATTCCTGGAATCAGACCCGGCAGAGAGACTGCAGCTTATATCAAGAAGGTTCTTCATAGACTCACTTGGTTCAGCGGTTTGTTCCTGGCAATGGTTCAGTTGTTCCCTGCTTTGTTGGGTACAATTACAGGTATTAATGGACTGTGGTTGGGTGGATCTTCCGTATTCATCATGGTAGGTGTTGCATTGGAGGTTGTACGCTCCGCAGAGTCCATGATGATTATGAGACATCACTCCGGATTCCTGGAAGATTAAAATGATTAATATCAAATCTCGTTCACAGATTGATAAAATGCAAAAATCGGCAGATATACTGATTCGGGTATTTGACGAGGTAGAGAAGGCCATCGAGCCTGGAGTTACCACTCAATACCTGGACAGTATTGCAGCCGAGGTAATACGGAAACATAATGGCTTGCCCTCCTTTAAGGGCCAGCCAGGAATGTTCCGGGATTCGATTCCATTTCCCGCTGTACTGTGTATCTCCATAAATGATCAGGTTATACATGGTATTCCATCAGATAGAGTTCTGATGGAGGGAGATATAGTCAGCATCGACGGCGGAGTTCTCCTGGATGGATTCCATTCAGATGCAGCTCGTACCTATGGCGTTGGCAATATCAGCCCAGAGGCTCAGCGACTGATTGACGTAACAAAGGAAAGTTTCTTTGCTGGTGCGTCAGCGGCTGTCTATGGAAATAGAATTTCACACATATCTGCTTCTATCCAACAGGTTGTGGAATCAAATGGTTTTAGTGTAGTACGTGATTTTGTCGGACACGGCATCGGCATGGAACTGCACGAGGCACCTGAAGTTCCAAACTATGTATCCAAATTCAAGGGACCTAGATTAGAACCTGGTATGGCAATAGCCGTAGAACCTATGGTAAATATGGGAACCTACGAAGTTAAGGTAGATATGGACGACAAATGGACCGTCTATACAAAGGATCATAGCTTATCTGCTCATTATGAGAACACAATCATAATTACAGAAGATGAGCCAATGATTCTGACACTGAAAAGGTAAAATTACCCAAAAGCTCAATATTAAAGGCTTGTGTTTTTGTCTAAGGCTACGAAATTTGTTTTATGACTAAAAAATAAATTGCCTTTACACTTGAGATGTGTATAATTAAGGAGGTTTTCTGCCTTGCCAAAGGAAGATATGATTGAAATGGGCGGCACAGTCGTCGAGGCACTGCCCAATGCTGAGTTCAAGGTTAAGTTGGATAACAGTGAGCATGTAGTTTTGGCTCACTTGTCTGGTAAGCTCAGAGTTAATTACATTAAAATATATCCTGGAGATAAGGTTACTGTTGAGATGTCACCATATGATCTCAATAGAGCACGTATCACCTGGAGACTTAAATAATAGGAGGATGGCATGAAAGTAAGACCGTCTGTTAAGAAGATTTGCGATAACTGCAAGGTAATTAAGAGAAAAGGCAGAGTAATGGTTATTTGCTCTGACCCTAAGCATAAGCAGAGACAGGGTTAATTGAATTAGCGGCGACCGGGAGCGGCTGCCCGCTTTTCATGTGTGGACATAATGTGCCCACAGGTGAAATGCGGGATCCTGGAACCTCTTTTTCTATTACTTTGTCCACCATTTAAATTTTGGAGGATTTATTACATGGCACGTATTGCTGGTGTTGACCTTCCCAGAGATAAGAGAATTGAATATGCTCTTACCTATGTCTATGGTATTGGTATCACAAGTGCAAAGAAGATCGTTGCACAGGCTGGCATTGACCCCGACACAAGGTCCAATGACTTGACTGATGACGAGATCGCTAAGCTTAAGGATATCATCGACAAGGAGTATACTGTTGAAGGTGATTTGAGAAGAGAAGTGTCTCTTAATATTAAGAGACTCATTGAGATTGGCTGCTACCGCGGTAGAAGGCATAGGACTGGTTTGCCCGTAAGAGGACAGAGAACTAAGACAAATGCCAGAACTCGTAAGGGTCCCCGCAAGACAATGGCAGGCAAGAAGAAGTAAGGAGGGAATGACTAATGGCAAAAGTTACTAGAAAGTCCGTTTCCAGAAAGAAGAAGGAAAGGAAAAATATAGAATTTGGTCAGGCTCATATCCGCGCTTCATTTAACAATACAATTGTTACAATGACAGATACAGCCGGTAACGCTCTTTCCTGGGCTAGCTCCGGAAACCTGGGCCTTAGAGGCGCCAAGAAGAGCACTCCCTTTGCTGCTCAGATGTGTGCTGAGACAGCCGCAAAGGCAGCTATGGAGCATGGACTTAAGTCTGTTGAAGTATTCGTTAAGGGCCCTGGTCAGGGTCGTGAGTCCGCAATCAGAGCATTGCAGACAGCTGGTCTTACAGTAACAATGATTAAGGACGTTACTCCCATTCCTCACAATGGATGCAGACCGCCCAAGCGTAGAAGAGTCTAGTGAAAGGAGTAACCATCAATGGCAAGATATACAGAATCAACATGTAAGCTGTGCCGCAGAGAGGGTGAGAAGCTCTTCCTTAAGGGTGAGAGATGCTACACATCCAAGTGCGCACTGACCAAGAGAGGATATGCTCCCGGACAGCACGGACAGGGCAGAAAGAAGACATCTGAGTATGGTGTACATCTCAGAGCTAAGCAGAAGACACGTCGTTACTATGGCGTTCTTGAGAAGCAGTTTAGAGGCTACTTTGATGCAGCCGCAGCTTCTAAGGGCATCACAGGCGAGGAGTTGCTTAAGACACTTGAGACCAGACTGGACAACGTAGTTTACAGACTTAATCTGGCTACATCTCGTGCAGAGGCAAGACAGCTGGTTATCCACGGTCACTACACCGTAAATGGCAAGAAGGTAAACATCCCTTCCTATATCGTTAAGGCAGGCGACGAGATCGCAGTTAAGGATAAGTCCAAGAGCTCTGAGAAGTTCAAGGCTATCACTGAGATCGCAGGCTCTAAGGTAGTTCCTGGCTGGCTTCAGGCAGACAAGGAGAACCTTAAGGGTAAGGTTGTTTCTCTGCCCACAAGAGAGGAAATCGACCTGCAGGTCAACGAGACATTGATTGTTGAGTTCTACTCTAAGTAACGATATTTAAGCTGATAGTAATAGGAGGTTATTACTTTGATAGAGTTTGAGAGATCTAAAATCGAATGTGTTGAGAAGTCCGAGAACAACAAGTATGGTAGATTTGTTGTTGAGCCTCTGGAGAGAGGCTATGGCACTACTCTTGGCAATGCTCTCAGGAGAGTTATGCTCTCTTCCATGGAGGGTACTGCCGTCACAGCAATTAAGATCGACAACGTTTTGCATGAGTTCACAACTGTGCCCGGCGTTGTTGAGGATGTAACTGAGATCATTCTTAATATTAAGTGCCTTGCACTTAAGAACCTTGGAACCTCTGACGATCAGAAGAAGCTCATTATCGACAGAACAGAGGAGGGAGAGCTTACAGCTGCAGACATTATTTGCCCTGCAGATGTAGAGATTCTTAACCCTGACCTGCACATCGCAACACTTAATGGTGACGCAAGATTTTATGTTGAGCTTTACCTTGGACATGGTACAGGATATGTATCTGCATCCAACAACAAGCAGCCTAACCAGGCTATCGGTATTATCCCGATTGACTCAATCTACTCACCTGTAACTAAGGTAAACTATTCAGTAGAGAATACACGTGTTGGTAACAACACAGAGTTCGATAAGCTGAATCTTGAGGTTTGGACAAACGGCAGCATTTCTCCTGAGGACGCAATTTGCACCTCTGCAAAGATAATGTCCAAGTATTTGGAGCTGTTTATCAACCTTTCTGGCGATGTATATGAGACTGACACAACAGTCAGCAAGGAGGAGAAGAGCGACAAGAAGGTACTCGAGACAACAATCGAGGAGCTGGATTTGTCCGTTCGTTCCTACAACTGCTTGAAGAGAGCTGGAATAAACACTGTTGAGGATTTGATCAGCAAGACCGAAGAGGAAATGATGAAGGTCAGAAACCTTGGCAGAAAATCCCTGGATGAGGTTCTCATCAAGTTGGAGGCATTTGGCCTCAAGTTGGCCGAGTCCGACGAATAAGTCTCATTGCAGTATGGCCTATGGCCAACCAGATGAGCATCTAAATTACGATTTTATTAATTCAAGGAGGGTTTGTTCATGTCCAACGTAAGAAAGCTTGGCAGGACATCCGACCAGAGAGAAGCAATGCTTAGAGGTTTGGTAACATCGCTTCTTTACTACGGAAAGATTCAGACAACAGAGACAAGAGCAAAAGAGGTTCAGAAGGTAGCCGAGAAGCTCATTGCCGCAGCTGCTAAGGAGTCAGATAACTTCACATCCAAGTCTGTTACAGTTTCTAGAGCTAAGACAGATTCTAAGGGTAACAAGTTGACAGTTAGCAAGACATCTAAGAACGGCAGAGTCTATGATGTAATTGATCGTGAGACAGTTTCCGAGATGGTCAGAGTCGATAATCCGTCAAGATTGAACGCAAGAAGAGCTGCAATGAAGTATGTTTATAGACTGTCCGACAAGGATGGAAATAAGATTAACGTTGTTAGCAAGTTGTTCGACGAGATCGGTCCTAAGTATAAGGACGTTCACGGCGGATATACAAGAATTATTAAGCTTGGCGCACGTCGCGGCGATGCAGCTGAGGTAGTTATTCTCGAGTTGGTTTAATCCACAGGATACATTAACGCACTAACGAAGGTGGCACCTAATCGAAAGAGGGTAGCCACCTTTTTTGTGCAATTTTTGATACTGTTTGTTGCCTTGTTTTGTTGTTGCATTGTGTTTTTACATAGGTTGTGTGATAATAAACGGGTTGTTTGGAGGACATATGAGTTACATATCTTTTCAGAATGTTTATTTTTCATACCATGGCAGTGCTGACGATTCAGTAAGGGCCGTTAATGGTGTGTCCTTGGACATTGAGCGTGGTAAAGTGACAGCCATATTAGGTCGCAATGGCTCAGGCAAGTCCACTATGGCCAAGCTAATTAATGGATTGTTGCTGCCTGACAAGGGCAAGGTTTATGTAGATGGGCTGGACACGTCAGATGAGGATAGCATTTGGACCATTCGATCTCAGATTGGTATGATTTTCCAGAACCCTGACAATCAGATAGTTGGTACTACAGTAGAGGAGGATGTGGCCTTTGGCCCCGAGAACCTAGGTGTCCCCTATGAGGAGCTCCACAGGAGAGTACAGGAGGCTCTTGAGCAGGTAAGCATGACGGAATATGCAAAATCTGCGCCCAATATGCTCTCTGGAGGACAAAAGCAGCGTGTGTCCATAGCAGGGGTTTTGGCTATGCACACCAACTGTATTATCATGGATGAGTCTACAGCTATGCTAGACCCTGCTGGCAGGCGGGATATTTTGGAGCTGGCTATGTCCCTTAATCGAGAAAAGGGCATCACGGTGATTATGATTACACACTTTATGGATGAGGCAGTTCTCGCTGACAAGGTTGTAATTATGGGAGATGGTCATATTCTCGATCAGGGCACCCCTAAGGATGTGTTTGCCCATCGAGAGTTGGCGTTGGATGCGGGCTTGGATCTGCCCCCGGTAAACAACATTTTGTACCAGCTTTCAAAGAATTTTGGAGATATTGATACAACGGCCCTGACCATGGAGGAGGCTACTGAGCAGGTAGTACAGGCACTGGGACAGGATTTAGATAAAGAATAGGTTTGTGAGGTTATTATGGCAAAGATTAAGATGACAACACCATTGGTTGAGATGGACGGAGATGAGATGACAAGAATCCTCTGGCAACAGATAAAGGATTATCTCATCACACCATTTGTAGAACTCAATACAGAATACTATGACTTGGGACTGCCCTACAGGGACGAGACGGATGACAAGGTTACAGTTGAGGCAGCAGAGGCTATCAAGAAATATGGTGTAGGAGTTAAGTGCGCCACCATCACTCCCAACGCAGCTAGAGTAGAGGAGTATAATCTCAAGCAGATGTGGAAGGGCCCCAACGGCACCATCCGCGCCATTTTGGACGGTACAGTATTCAGAGCTCCCGTTACAGTAAAGGGAGTGGAGCCATTGGTTCCCACATGGACCCAGCCTATTGTTATTGCAAGACACGCATATGGCGATATCTATAAGTGCACCGAGACTAAGGTGGAGGCAGGCAGCAAGGCAGAGCTGGTTATCACAGCCCCCGATGGCACCCAGCAGGTCCTGCCAGTACATAGCTATAAGACAGATGGTATTGCCATGGGAATGCACAATATGGACAACTCCATTGAGAGCTTTGCACGTAGCTGCTTTAACTATGCATTGGATACAGGTATGAGCATCATGTTTGGAGCCAAGGATACCATTTCTAAGGTGTATGATCACAGATTCAAGGATGTGTTCAACGAAGTGTTCGAAAACGAATACAAGGCAAAATTTGAGCAGGCAGGCATATCCTATGACTACTATCTCATTGACGACGCAGTACAGCGCGTTATGAAGTCCAAGGGTGGATTTATCTGGGCCTGCAAGAACTACGACGGAGACGTAATGAGTGACATGGTTGCATCTGCATTCGGCAGTCTGGCAATGATGTCATCAGTGCTTGTTTCTCCTGATGGCAACTACGAGTTCGAGGCTGCCCACGGAACAGTTACCAGACATTATTACAAGTACCTTAAGGGTGAGGAGACCTCCACTAACCCGATTGCCACAATTTTTGCATGGACTGGCGCTCTGGCTAAGAGAGGAGAACTTGACGGAAATCAGGAACTCGTTGACTTTGCCAAGCGTTTGGAGAAGGCTTCACTGGACACCATCGAGGCAGGCATCATGACTGGTGACTTGTACTTGGTAAGCACTCTGGAGAACAAGACAAAGGTAAGCAGCAAGGACTTCTTATTGGCAATTCAGGAGCGAGTGAATTCTTAAGATTTATGTGTTGACACGACCTTGTGTCTATGCTAATATAAACGGCGTCGCACGAAATATTGCGACATTTTGGGGAGATTCCCGAGAGGCCAAAGGGGACAGACTGTAAATCTGCTGCGATTGCTTCGGTGGTTCGAATCCACCTCTCCCCACCAAGTATTGCGGTCTAAAAAGATGCCGCAAAGAAAAGCCTTGAGAAATCAAGGCTTTTCTT
>JAZNEA010000003.1:0-9627 GCA_045588325.1 Clostridia bacterium | reverse complement strand
CTCATCGATGAGAACTACCTCACCATTGTTATATCCGAACTCACACTTAATGTCCCACAGATCCAGGCCAAGAGTCCTAAGATCATCTGCAACAATCTTTGTAATCTTCAGTGTCTGCTCCTTAAGGCTCTCGAACATCTCTGCTGTCATAACCTTAAGAGCAACAAGGCCCTCGCCAGTTACCAATGGATCGCCCTTCTCGTCGTTCTTAAATGTGCACTCTACGTATCCACCCTCGAGAACTGTACCGTCCTTGATGTACTCGCCATATCTGCGAACAAAGCTACCAGTAGCTACGAGACGGCAGATAACCTCAAGTCCGCCACCGCCGAGATCCTTGCCAAAGCACTCTGCAGGAAGAACCTCCATTGTGGCTGCATCAATGTCTGCGCTTACATAGTGAGTCTTAATGCCAGCCTTCTTAAGAAGCTCAAAATAGTATACGGAAGTTTGGAGATTTGCTCGACCAATGCCATCAATTGTAAGACCAACTGCATTCTCTCCGGGATCAAATACGCCGTCCTTACCTGTACAATCGTCCTTGAACTTAAGCATAACATTGCCATTGTCAAGAGCATAAACATCCTTTGTCTTGCCTACATAAACCTTTTTCATTTTTATCTCCAATCTGTCGCTGTTAATACGACAATAAAAATTAACTAGCATCATCAAAAACTATGACTAGGGTATTATATCACAAAAATAAAGAAATCAACTGTTTATTTTTGGGACAGGATTAAATTCTTGTTGCTTTATGTCTGGTTTTCTCCGGGCAGATTCTTCCTAAACATTTGTCTGTAAACTCATTAAAAAGAACGCCGGAGCAATATGCCCCAGCGCCCTTATCTTAACTCTTCAGTTTTGTCGTTATCTCTCAACTATACAGCCTCGCTCTTTTTGCGGGGGCGAGTGGACTTTTTGTCCATAGCCTTGTCTGCAAAAATGAGTGTGGGCTTTGCGCCATCCTCTACGCTTTCCTTAGTGATGATACACTTGATAACGCCCTCGGTGGATGGAATGTCGTACATGACATCCAGCATAGTCTCCTCCATGATTGCTCTGAGGCCTCTGGCTCCTGTGTTGCGGGAGATTGCCTTGTGTGCTACAGCTGCCAACGCATCGTCTGTAATCTCCAGATCCACATCGTCCATGGACAAAAGCTTCTTATACTGCTTGACGAGAGCATTCTTGGGCTCTGTCAAAATAGAACAGAGTGCCTGCTCATCCAAGGAATCCAGAGTCACGATAACTGGCAATCTGCCAACAAATTCGGGGATCATGCCGAACTTGATCAAATCGTGAGGCTGAATGCCTGCTGTCAGCTCCTTGTACGTTGTCTCCTTAGAAGACTTAACTGCAGCGCCAAAACCTACAGTGTTCTTGCCCTCACGGTTCTTGATAATCTTATCAAGGCCTGCAAAAGCGCCGCCACAAATAAACAATATGCCAGATGTGTCTATCTGCAACATGTCCTGATGTGGGTGCTTACGTCCGCCCTGTGGCGGAACAGATGCCACTGTGCCCTCGATAATCTTGAGCAGGGCCTGCTGAACTCCCTCACCGCTAACATCTCTTGTGATAGATACGTTCTCTGTCTTGCGGGCAATTTTGTCGATCTCGTCGATATATACGATACCTCTCTCAGCTCTGGAGATATCGCCATCCGCTGCCTGAATAAGCTTAAGAAGGATATTCTCCACATCCTCGCCTACATAGCCAGCCTCAGTAAGAGTTGTGGCATCTGCAATAGCGAAGGGAACCTTGAGTATGCGGGCCAGGGTCTGTGCCAGGAATGTCTTGCCACAGCCTGTGGGGCCCAACATAAGAACGTTGCTCTTTTGTAATTCTACACTATCGTCTGAGGAGTCATTCTCCAGGATCCTCTTGTAGTGGTTGTAAACTGCAACCGCCAGAGACCTCTTGGCCTGCTCCTGTCCGATAATATACTCATCCAGCTTGTTCTTAATCTCGTAGGGTTTGAGCAGAGTTGGCATGCCTGCCTCGATCTCTGCCTGTCGCTCCTCCTCAGTGGACTGCATCAGCTCAACACAATATGCCACGCACTCGTTGCATATATTAACTCCACTGGCCGGGGCCTGAAACAGCCTATCGACCTGGGATGCAGATCTGTTGCAGAATGAACACCTTTCGATGTCGTTGTTTATAGCCATTATTTATCCTCTCAATTACGGTCTCTTAGAAATGACCTTGTCAATGATGCCATACTGGCAAGCATCTTCTGCAGTCATCCAGTTGTCCCTTTCTGTTGCCTGGGCAATTTCCTCGTAGGGCTTACCTGTATTCTCAGCCAGGATGCGATTGAGTCTCTCTCTGATCATCAGGATATGCTTAGCAGCAATCTCGATTTCTGTCGCCTGACCCTGAGATCCGCCAGAAGGCTGATGAATCATAATCTCCGCATTGGGGAGAGCGTATCTCTTGCCCTTTGCACCACCAGCCAACAGGAATGCTCCCATGCTGGCTGCCATACCGATACAGATGGTGGAGACGTCGCACTTGATATACTGCATTGTATCGTAAATAGCCAGACCTGCAGAGACGGAACCTCCGGGGCTGTTGATGTACAGCTGAATGTCCTTGTCCGGATCTGCTGCCTCAAGGTAGAGTAACTGTGCAACAACTAAACCTGCTGTTACATCATTTACCTCCTCGCCCAATACGATAATACGATCATTGAGCAGTCTGGAGAAAATATCGTATGATCTCTCTCCGTGATTAGTCTGTTCTACTACATATGGTATCATTGCCATGTCCATTACCTCCTATGGTATTCTGGTATTTTAGACGGCAAAATTACTTTGTATACTTAACAGTGTCAACCAACAAAGCAATTGCCTTCTGAGACTTAAGCTGATCTGCAAACTCTGCTCTAAGCTCATCATTAACATATTTCATGAACTCGTCTTTGTTTCCATATTCCTCAGCCTTTTTCTCAATATCGGCCTGAACCTCATCATCTGTAACTGTGATGTTCTCATCCTTGATAATCTGCTCGATAACAAGTCTTGCCTTAACGGACTTCTCTGCCTGGGGCATGTAGATCTCCTGCAGCTTGTCCATTGTAACGCCCATGTACTGCATGTACTGCTCAAGGCTCATGCCCTGATATCTGAGACGCATGTCCATATCCTCCAGCATAGCCTGTACCTGATTGTGGTACATAACCTCGGGGATGTCCATCTCTGCGTTCTCTACAGCCTTCTCGATCAAAGTTGTCTCCAACTCCTTGCGGGCCTTGTCCTCAGCATCCTTGCGAAGCTGCTTCTTAACATCTGCCTTGTATGCATCCAGAGTGTCGAACTCGGAAACGTCAGATGCGAACTCATCGTCAATTGTGGGAAGCTCACGAACCTTGATTGCGTGAAGCTTAATCTCAAATACAACAGCCTTGCCTGCCAGGTTCTCTGCGCCGTACTCCTCGGGGAAAGTTACGTTGATGTTGAACTCCTCACCAACATTGTGTCCAACAATCTGCTCCTCGAATCCAGGGATGAACTTGCCGCTACCAAGAGTCAGCTCCTGATTCTCAGCTGTGCCGCCCTCAAATGCTACGCCATCAAGGAGTCCACGATAATCAATTGTGGTGATATCGCCGTTCTGAGCAGCTCTGTCCTCAACATTGACCATACGGGCATTCTTGTCAGCCACCTTGTTTATCTCTGCCATGATATCCTTCTCTGTAATGCGGATGGAAGCCTTCTTGGTCTCCAGCTCCTTGTACTGACCCAACTTAACCTCGGGACGTACAGTTACCTCAACGATGAAGTCGCAACCCTTGCCACGGCCAATATTCTCGCCGATGTCGATGGAGGGCTGGGAAACAGGCTGAATGCCCTGCTCATTAACTACCTGTGTGTATGCCTCGGGGAAAACGATGTCGATTGCAGACTCATAGAAAACTGCCTCGCCGTAATAACGCTCTACCATTGCCTGAGGAGCCTTGCCCTTGCGGAAACCAGGAATCTGGAATCTGTTGGCATCCTTCTTATATGCCTTAGCAAGTGCTGCATCAAAGTCTGCTGCAGATACGGAGAACTCAAGCTTAACTACATTAGTCTTAACTGTCTCTTGTTTGGTGAACTTAACATCCATTGTTGTATATCCTTCCTATATGTAAATACAAAGTCAAAACATCATCCTAACAGGCACAATTACAAAACCACAAAAGTGCGTGGTAAGACAGAGTACTATTATAACAGTTTTGTTTTTGTTTTCAACCTTTATATAAGATGGGTGGGCGGTCAATATCTCTATAACTACCCTCTGACAAGTTTAATAAGCTCCACAAGCACCTACTAAACCCATCTCCAGGAGAAATTTATGTTACCAACCGTATATTTTTTGAAGATACCGTCCATCCTGTGTTATACGCCAAAGAGTTGAGTTTTCACCTTCAAAATAAATCCACGTATCATCTAGAATATATACGTTGCCAACTAGTCCACACCTAAACCAATTCGAGTCCTTGCCATACAGAATTTTTGTCTCGTTAGAGTTAATATCATATGAAGCTATGTAATCTGAAGTGCCTACAAACAATTTGGACTCATATGCATTTATACGGAAAATAAAGTTGTCCCTATCCACCTCTAAAACACGTCTACTTGAGGCATCTTCCAAACTCACCAAATAAACACTCTCGGTATTATCATATACTATGTAATCGCTCTCAATAATAAAGTAGTTTGCGCTACCTTCCAAATCGCAAAAAACGCAGCTCATTCCACTGCTTAAATCATATTTCCAAATAGTGCTTTTTTCATTCGAAGAAACAAGATAGTAAACCACATTGTCGTGCAAATAAAAGGATATAACATCCTCTGCCACCACCGTGTTTTCTCCCGTTGAGCTTATAACATTCAGTTCACGCCTCTCATACAATTCATGCTCTTCCTTCACCAGGCGGCTATATGCAAAATAGTTCTCTGTTTCCTGGTAGTAATAATTAAATCCTGGAATATCTTGTAATGCCTCATAACGCGAGAATGTGTTTGTTGTGGTATTTAACAACCACTCACCTGTATCCGGCTCTCCTTCAATAGAAACAATAACGTTTCCCTTGTGCTTTATAAATAACGTGTACCATGCCATACGTTCATCCCTCATTTCACATGGTTGCATGAAAAGAGTTCTAGGCCCCAACATTTTTATTTTTACCAGTGCGTAGGTAAACTTGTCATGCCAATAACTATAGTACAGAGATCTTCCTTTTCTAACCAGTCCCCCGCCTGCCAAAAGGTTATTATAATCATTATTTACCTCGTTACCTGTAACTAATACCTTATACCGAGGAAGGAAAAAATCTAAGGGACAAACAATCACAGCAGCAAGTAGACATACGGTCAAACATATGACAATCACTTTTTCTAATATAATTTTTCTTCGTACTCTGCGTATTATTCTCTCGCTTTTCATACCCATGCCCTCATTACTCAGAAATCCCTTATGTAACTATTCCTCACGGCAGTCTAGACCACGACAGACCAATATTATTTCCGGGGTGTCCTTTAAATCTCCTCAGTAAGCATATTCCTGATTTGGATCATCTTCATGTTTAATAATATACACACACCATATTCCCACATTATCAGGAGTTGCTGTGTCAATATACACGTACTTTATTGCTATTCTGTAATCTCCTTTATCTGTAGAAATATCGTATGTTCCCTCAATTTCCTTCCTTACATTGCCATCTGACTTTTGGGTTGACGATTGTGTTCCCTTCCCTTCCCCAAAGGACTCGTGCTTTCCCTCGTAATAAGAAAACAGCTCGACAACGCTCTCATCAAAATCATCATCCGCGGTTAAGGCGTTAGGAGCAAACAAAGTCTTAATTTGGTCGGCATCTTGCGCCTCAACAGCATCCAAAAACATCTCTGTATAATAATCTACAACATGTGTTTCGCTCAGAAAAAACTTTTTCGCGTTGCCTGCTCCACACCCACAGGAGAAAGACAGCATTGTGATTAGGATAAATAAAAGAGCTATTTTTTTATGTTCTCTCCATGTATTGTAGGCATATAGTATTGCCAGCAGCGTGTGTTGAGACCATCCTTAATCTTACAAAAAACTTTGGTGCTGCAGCCTATATCCATCGCGTTCTACTATAATTTCTTCGCCAAACACCGGCATCAAATTCCACGTACTTCGAGGACCACAATCTCTTCTAAAGAAACCATCATCTGCAAAATATTCATATTTATAACACAACTCCGCAGGTCTAATAACAGGATATATAACCCTCTTTATTTGTGCAGCATCATTTATATCAAATTGATTAATGTCATTTTTAAATTTAATCTCAATTGCACCACTATTCAACGAAGCAACTGCTATACCATCCTCTTTCCTTACTCTATTTATGCAGGACATTTTCTCTGCAATTATCGGGCTGAATATGTTATACCAACCAAAGTAATTTGCATAAGAAAAGCCATCCAACTCTCTCTTAGTTAAACCTGTTTGTATATCTTCTTTTAAATCATCGTAATTCACTCCAAAACATCCTATATCTAACCAATTACCCGAGGCCAAAGAGACACACGCATTATAATTAGATGTAATTTCCTGGGTCTCTTGCAATACACTAATAAGATAATCTGTTAGCTTGTTTGGATCATCTACTGCATTCAACGCAATATAGAAATCAGCGTATCCACAGATACTATTAGGATATTTTATATAGAAATCAGGAAATGGAATAACACCAGGTATACTTATGTGGAAGCTAGAGTCAACTCCTCTCCAATAATTTTTATTAATCTTACCTGGTAGCGAATATATTTCTAAAAGTGCTTCTTTGCAGGTTTCAGGCGAGACAATTCTATCCCAATACGGCTTCATCTCATCGGGATAATCCACGGAGCACGTAGATAACCCTTCAATAGGAGAAAGTCTAAACAATGCTTTCTCTATTTTTCGAAAATCACTCATATTTTTTATCTTGTCACTTTTTACATAGGCTTCACAACCTACGCTGGTAAAATTCCAATTATCTATTTTGTCATCTATAAAAGACAAACTTCTTTTACGATTATTCCATGTCCATTGGCACACGAAGGAATCATTATATAAAGCCTTAAATTTATCGTACAAAAATCGGCGCAATTCCAGGACTTTTTCTTCACCAAGAAGAAAAAAATCCATATGCATCGCTATCGTTCTACAATCCACAATATTATAAAAATTATTTAGCATTGATGTATATTTCATGTTTCCTCCAATTAATATACATATGAAGGCATTGAAAGCGGCATAAATTCGGGGACAAAAAGCAGTTGTCAGGATGCTCCTGCATTTCTTACAAAAGTGATGGTATCGTATTGGCCATTAAAAAGCTTATCCGACTCTTTATCAACAGTAATAATTAGCTTTTCAGGGCTGAATCTACATGTTCCAAGTAATATCACATTGTCATTTTCATCCGCAAAGGATGCTACTTCACCATGACCAAAACTGATAGTGAATTTAATGTTTTTATTATCAGTAGCAATCTCGCCTTGGGGATAAATATAGTCTTTGTCGTCTTCAGGAGTATTGACCACGAACCATGCATCTGGCAATTCACAGACCCACGTTGCTTTGCCATAATCGTATGGCCTCTTCCCAGCGTAAAAGTCAGTAGCAATAACGCAACCGCCACACGTTATTAGCATTAATAGGATGCAACCCATTGCTATAGCTTTTTCCATTTGCCACCATCCTTTCTTGCCATATTCACCTATAAAGCACATTGGATATTACCTTTTGACTATATTTTATCAACAAATCTCAATATAGGCATCTCTTTTCTGTCTTTATCACCATACTTTTTATCCACCAACCTTCTGCCTTAGCAAAACGCAGCTTACCAAATATTACCCGTTCCTTATCCAATCTTGATTTAGAAGCAAATCACATAATCGCTGTTTCTCTATGTACGTTTTTATGATTTTTTTATAAACCAGGACTGCTGTTAACAGTAGGTAAATAATGTTTACAAAAAGATATCTTTCAAATATTCCTGAAAGCACAAAGACAATTGTTACGATTAGAGCTGCGTATGTCCAAAACGATATTAGATCAAAGCAGTACTTCCAAAAACTAACAGTTATATACTCATGATCAACTTCATAATCGGGGTTTGCTTTCTGTCCATTTATAAACAGTGCTGGCTTCTTACGAATCAGGCCGTCGTTATGAAAGCACACAGGGCTGTATTCAATTTCCATGTCGCACGGCTCTAGGGGCACATCGACACGAAACACGAGTGGCTCTATCTCCGCAAGCCATTTCCCAGGGTAATTCATAATAATCATATTAAAGACATTTATTACAAGACGTTTTGCCATTAACACCAGATAGCTTGTTATATGGAATTTGCTTTGTTTTCTTATTTCAACACATGCCAAAGCAATATTTTTATCCTCTTCACAGCTAATCTTTTCTTCAGGATACATCTCATACTTATTTTTATCTATTGTAATTGTTATAGGTCTATTCCCAATAGTTTTATAAAAAATAATCATATTGCCTCTTTTATTTAATAAACGGAAAAGTAATCTTATTATCTAGTGTCTTGTCCGAAACATAGTCTAATACACCTGCAATAACTCGATGTATTGGAACATATCCTGCTTTTCCTCTTCCATTGTACCATACTGTTTCCTGTATATCCTCTCTTTTTTCAATGTTGCAAAAAAGCTTTCCATACAAGAATTATCATAAGGGCACCCTGGCTTACTCATGCTCCCTGTTATCCTATATTCACTTAACTTCTTCTGGAAGACATTACTTGCGTACTGACTTCCTCTGTCACTATGAAATATTAGTCCCTCCTTCACTCCTTTCTGTGCAATAGCATTTACTAATGCTTGCTTTGCTAACTCTGCATTTATCTTCTTGCTAACTGCATATCCAATTACTTCTCTATTGTATAAATCGATTACTGCAGCTAAATAAACCCAACCAATTACAGTCTTAATATATGTAATATCTCCAACCCAAACCTGATTTCTTTCGCTTGTTGTAAAGTCTTGATTAATGAGATTCTCAAAATATCTACCATCTCCTTTTTCTCTTTTAGATGGCTTGTATTTCTTGTTTGTCTCTGGATAAAAGCCATTTTCTCGCATTATCTTTCTTACTTTATACTCACTAATTTCAATATTCTCATCACTTAAAGCGCGTTTAATTGGCCTATAATCATAGGTTTTATTAGATTCTAAGAACTTTTCCTCTATTTTCTTAACGAGACCTAGTTCTCCTTGAATCCTTTCTAACTTCTTTTTCTGTGTCTTCTGCCAACTATAATAACTTGCCGGATTTAGCTTTAGCACTTTGCACATCTTCGACACACTAAACTCGGACTTGTACTGCTCTATGGCTTCGCACTTCATTCTTCTGGTTCCATGAAGATGTGCAGGGATTTTTTTAGGATCTCAACCTTCCTTCTCTCATCCTCTACAACATTAGTTAGTTTCTTTATTTCTTTGTCTTTTTCTTTCAGCTTATTTTCTAGTTCTTTTACCTTTAAGACTAGATCTTTAGACTCTGGAGGTGCATTAGGAACTATTCCTTTCTCCTCTGCATATGTGGGCATGTTATGTTTTCTACGGTATGCCCTTA
>JAZNEA010000002.1:0-32725 GCA_045588325.1 Clostridia bacterium | reverse complement strand
GCTGTGCGTCCTCGACCACAACCTTTGGCTGCAGGTAGAGCCCGGGAACAGTATAGGTAACTCTGTGAGGTTTGTCGTACCCGTCCATCTGCTCAAAGTCGCTGAGATTATCATATGCTACGTTGGTATTAGATATATATTTCTCTCCCAGCTCAATGCCGTTGAGGGTGACTCTGGATGTAGAGGGTACCGTAATAACTACGGTCTCGTCATTGCCGGACATAAAATCAATGGCGTATATGGACTCTACCTGCCACATCTTCATGCCAAATCCTACTTTGCCCTTAGGATCCTCCTTGAGGGTAATGGTTGCAATAGCGGTGCCATTGGAGCGGACGGTATATGTGGGGGTCTCGTCAGAATACTGGGCGGAGGGAGCATATGTGAAGGTGGCCCCATCAAAGAAGTTGTCATACAGGGCGCCAAAATAATCCTCCTCGGATTCAAATTCCGTAAGGCCAGGGTCTAATGCATTGGAGAACTGAGTAATCCAGTACTCCTGATCTGTAGAGGAGAAAAAGCGGTCCATGACGCGCTCTGGGCGAGCCAGTTCGTAGGAATTGAGGAATTGCCACAAAATACCAAGCACCAGCAGTGCCAGCGCCACCAAAATGCCTGTATAAAAGCCAAGTCCCTTAAAAAACTTCTTGTTCATACATCACCTCACCAGGAAAGCAGTGGGCAAATCTCTGGGTCCTCTCATGGAGGCGCACACATTGAGAATCTCCCCATCGTACATAAGGATGGAAGACGACCCACCGTCCAGATTGGCGGCGTTGATTGCTCCGTATTCCAACATTATATTGGTCAGGTCCTGGTATGTGGCACCCAGGGAATCTATTTGTCTGCCGTTGATTACCAGCATAAGGACAGCTCCATCGGCCCTCTGTCCTATGGCAGAACGAGGATTGAGGCCACCATATTGCAGGTTAACGCCCTTTCCATTGAGAACCAGTACAGGGCCAAAACTGACGGCGTACTGAATGTTGCGGTTGAGGGCCTGTTGGCCTGTCATGTATCCAACGTGAAGTATGTAATTGCTGTCAAATCCGACCACATTGTATCTGGTGCTGGCGCTGCCCCAGATAAGATCTCCATGGTCAATAACCATCCCCATGGGGATGGCGCCGCTACCCTTGCCGCTCTCGTCTATAAATCCTCCGGCATTTATCCCACCAACTGCATTGGTGGAGGCCAGCATCTCGGGCAAAGTCTTTCCGGCCTTTATGGTGTTGTAGTCGCCTGGAGTGCCAAGGAAGATGCGGGAGGGGTCCTTAACGATGAGGAGTACTCCGCTATATGAGCTACCATTTATCTCCACAATCTCGATACCATCGTCCTGGCTGGGAGGAGTGGTGGAGATGGGGTCATCTGTCTTATCAGAGCCTGGATTTTTGTTCGGAGAGGATGGGGGTGGAGTGGAAATGGTTATCTGGATAAGGGACGTATCCTGTTCCTCCAGGGTATCCTTAGAATTGGAGTTGATAATCTTGTCCAGTTCTTCCTGGGTCAGGAAAAGCTCGGGAACGCGCATGCCACGACGTGTCTCCCTGAGTGAACGGACTACTATGGCAGAAACGGTATCTGAGGGACCCTTAATCATGACGTACAGCAGACCATACAGGGCTGCCATGCCCAGGATGGCTGTCACTAACAGTACACACAGCGACTTGGCGCAAATGATGCCTATGCTGCGAAGGTTCAATTTATTAAAAAAAGACTTAAACTTACCCATTTTCCACCAGTTTTCTTTTTTTCTAATGCTAATACAATCCGCTGTTCAAATCAATATACTCTTATTGTTTTTCCTGCGCGCGGGTAGTAAAATATAATATTTATAAGGGGGAGTTTGTCCATGAAGAGATTACTTGAACAAATTATCAAATTTGGCGGTGTGGGATTAGTCTGCACTGCAGTCGAGTATGGACTCCTGTTCCTTATGGAGGAGGCGTTTTCCCTCAATTTGCTTCTGGCCACCCCGTTATCCTTTTTGGCATCCACAATCCTCAATTATATTCTGAGCGTTAAGTTCGTCTTTAAGGTGGACAATGGCAGGGGCAAGGCCACCAACGCAGGTGTGTTCGTGATAATGAGCGCCATTGGACTAGCAATCAACCAGGCGATAATGACGCTGGGAGTATATTTGCTTGGCGCGCTTATGGATAAGCTATACATGTTAGTCAAGGTGGTGGCTACAGTCATAGTTATGGTTTACAACTTTATCACACGTAAGCTGTTTTTGGAGAAAACAAGGCCTAGTGCAAAGGGAGATAAGTCAGCTTCCGGATCACGCAAAAATACAGGCATGATTTGGGTTCTTGTATCCATAGTTGCAGCACTTTTGGTTGTAATAGGGGTTATTGTTGCCCTTGCACTCAGGGAACCCCCACCAGAACCTACGGTGGATATATTCACCAACGAGAATTCTGTCTACTCAGCCAAGGTGATAGACAATGCTCTTAAGCACACAGAGGGCACACCGTTCCAGGCCAGTACACCTGAGGGCGAATGCGTTTTTGAGGGAGCGGTGGATAAGGACGCTGCTGACAGCTACAGCATGCTTATTTACAAGGATGGAGACACACACGACCTGTATCTCAAGGACCCGGTAGATCAGTCTTTGTACCTCGTATCTTCTGGCTTTGATGCAGAGGGGGATCCCATGGTTTACAGACACTTGCTGGACGGTCAGGCCGTATACTTGGCGCACGTACCAGAGACAGATGTGACCAACATATACGTTATTTGCCAGGGCAGACTGATACTGGAATGCCTGGACTACGATATGCACGACGTGGATTTGGACGGGGTTTTGGAGATTGTGACATATGGCGGTGAGCAGGGAGAGCAGCTTGTTCTGCTGGACTTTACATCAGAGGGTGCGTTCACCTGTGACGTGGCTCAGGCTACAGGCGTACAGAGCGCGTCGTTCTATTACAGAGCCAGAATATCCTTCTTTGAATGCAGGGATCCAGGACAATATCCTGCATTCTACAGCCTGAGAGATGGCAAGTTGGTTGAGAGAGAGCGGCAGCTGGCGGTTTATGAGGATTACTTGTACCCCAACAGCTCCGCTGAAAAGTTAAGCTATTCAGACCTCTACAACATGTACTCCACCACAGTGGCATACGCATACAATGAAATTGCAGCGCGCCACGGATGTATATTTGAGGATTCTGAGTTTAGCAATTATTTTAGAACTACCAGATGGTACAGGCCCCAGGAGGGCTTTTCGGAGGCTGACCTGAGCCCCATAGAGCTGTACAACTCCATAACCATTCGTAGCTATATGAACAATGTAAATGCCAATACTTATAACAACATGGCAGATTATTCCAAGGCTGACTTGGATGGGGACGGCACCCAGGAGAGCATATCCGTAGCCAATGGCCAGCTGTACATTAACCAGCAGGCTGTGGCTATATATGGTGACATGAATTACATGTATTTCCATGTGGTGGATGTAAACATTGAGATACCTGGATTCCAGGTGGCTGTCGTAGGATACAATTCAGACGCCAGGTTTGTGGTGGAGATCTTTGAGTACAACCAGGGAGCACCAGTCAGCGCGGGAGTTATAGCGGGGTATACAGATATTAGCTATCCAGGCAACGGACACATTTCAGTCAAGCTACCATGCGGATTGTTGTACGAGAACATAATGCAGGAGATTACCGAAACCTACAGCCTCAGAGATGGACAGTTAATGCCTGACGCGGTTGACGTATATAGCCTGGTTCAGTTGTTGGAGACATCCAGGCCTCTGACTCTCTACAGCGCCATGAGTACAGAGACCAAGGCTGTTGAGGTCAAGGCAGATACAGAGGTGGCTATTTTGGCTACTGACAGAGTTAACTGGCTGTTTATTCAGGCAGAGACAGGTGAGACAGGATGGCTGTACTGCCAGGATGGACAGGTGGACGGCGTGGACATCGACCAGTACTTTTATGATTTGATTGGAGGATATTGATATGGATCAATTACTCAGCTCAATATTTTTTAAGATAAGATATATTACAGATCAGAGACAGCGCGATCTGATTGAAAAGGCATACAATAAGGCTCTGGAGTTACACCAGGGTCAGCTTCGCAAGTCAGGCGAACCATACATCGTTCACCCAGTTCAGGTCACACTCATTCTGGCAGACATGCAGCAGGATTACTGCGCTCTTTGCGGTGCTCTGCTACATGACACAGTAGAGGATACGGACTACTCTCTGGAGGATCTGAGGCAGGAGTACGGAGATACCATAGCGTCCATTGTTGACGGCGTTACTAAGCTGAGCAACATCCCTTATTCCTCCAAGGAGGAACAAAAGATGGAGACCTTCCGCAAGATGTTCCTGGCCATGGCAAAGGATCTGCGAGTGATGCTGATTAAGTTGGCAGACCGCATTCACAACATGAGGACACTCCAATTCCAGCCCCCGGAGAAGCAGAAGGCCATTGCTATGGAGACATTGGACATATATGCCCCCCTTGCTAACCGCTTAGGTATTCAGAGATTTAAGAGCGAGCTTGAGGATTTGTCCCTTAAGTATAAGGATCCGGAGGCCTATGGTCACATCGTCAAGGCCGTTTCTGACCAGTGGTCCGAGCGAGAGGTGTTTATATCCCAGACCATAGATCAGTTGAGAAACGAGCTGGTTTTGGCCAATATTCCTGCACAGATAGAGGGCAGGCAAAAGCATTATTACAGCATATACCGCAAGATGAAGATGCAGAATCGCAGCATCGACGAGATATACGATCTGGTAGCGTTCAGAGTAATTACAGACTCCATCAAGAACTGCTACTCCGTATTGGGCATTCTTCACGAGATGTTCACTCCTGTTCCAGGTAGGTTCAAGGATTATATCTCCATGCCAAAGCCCAATATGTACCAGTCAATCCACAACACTTTGGTAGGTGGAGACGGACTGCCATTTGAGGTGCAGATCAGGACATGGGATATGCACAGAGTTGCCCAGGAGGGTATTGCTGCCCACTGGAAGTACAAAGAGAACTTTAAGGGCAACGATGCAGAGATGGATAAGCAGATCAGCTGGATTCGCCAGATGGTCGAGTGGCAGCAGGATACTGTTGTTGATCCCGACGACTTCGTCCAGAGCATGAAGACCGATATGTTTAGCGACGAGGTTTATGTATTTACACCCAATGGCGATCCCATTAGCCTGCCTGTTGGTTCTACGCCAATTGACTTTGCATACGCCATCCATAGTGCTGTAGGCAATAAGATGATGGGAGCCAAGGTAAATGGTAGGATTATGCCCATCAACTACACCCTCAAGAATGGCGATCAGGTAGAGATTATAACTACAAACAACGGTAATGGTCCCAGCAGAGACTGGCTCAAGATAGTTAAGAGTTCCCAGGCCAGGTCCAAGATTAACCAGTGGTTCAAAAAGGAAAAACGCGAGGAGAATATTGCCACTGGTAAGACCCAGTTCGACAGCGAGGTCCGCAAAATGGACGGCATCACAGAAATGCTTAAACCTGAGATTACGGAACCCATTCTCTCAAAATACAACATGTCCAGTATGGATGATTTGTACGCTACCATTGGATATGGAGGTATCACTGCTGCCAAATTCTTGACTAAGGTCAAGGATATGTACGAGAGAATGAACAAGACTGCCAAGGACAAGGATGCTACAGCTGTGGCCAGTGTGGCAACTACCCAGGAGTCAGAGGCCGCAAAGAGGGCAGAGAAGGCCAAGATGGCAAAGCACTCCAAGGGTATTATCGTGGCTGGATTGCCAGGCTGTCTGGTGAACATATCCAAGTGTTGTTCGCCAATTCCAGGAGATCCCATCATGGGATATATCACCAGGGGCAGAGGTGTTTCTGTCCATAGGGCTGACTGCAAATCCAGACCCTCCAGTGAGTTGGAGCCTGAGCGATATGTGGATGTCCAGTGGGTCATGGAGGATGATATTATATACAACGTAACTCTGTCAGTGGAGGCCAATGACAGGAGCGGGTTGCTGTTTGATATCTCTGAGGTGATTAAGGAGGAAAAGGTTCAGTTCAACTCCATCAACGCAGGGCGTGTAAAGAATGGCCTGGTATCCATTCAAATGGGTGTTGGCATCAAAAACTCCGAGGAATTGGACAAGATTATTCGCAAACTTCGCAGGATAGACAGTGTTTACGACGTTAAGAGAGGTAAGGACTGATGAGGGCAGTTGTACAGAGAGTTACTTCGGCATCCGTCTCAGTGGCAGGCAATGTTCTGGGAACTATTGGCAAGGGATACATGGTTCTCTTAGGGATAGCTGCACAGGATGGGCCAGAGGACCTTAAATACATATGTGACAAGGTTTACAATCTCAGAGTGTTCGAGGACGAACAGGGCAGGATGAACAAGAGCCTGTCAGATGTTGGAGGCAATATACTGCTCATTTCTCAATTCACGCTTATGGGAGACGCCCGCAAGGGCAGGCGTCCTGGATTTGATGGCGCAATGAGACCTGATGATGCCATAGTAATGTACAGGGATGCCATTAACTATTTTAAGGATACGTATAATTTGGACGTTCAGGTGGGCGAGTTTGGAGCTGATATGCAGGTGCAGTTAATCAATGATGGTCCCTGCACGATTTTGTTGGATAGCACCAGGATTTTGTGATGGTTGGATTTAAGTGCTCAGGATGCAGTTTCAACACGGAACTGTTTGAAATACTGTTGATTTTCTATGACCGCCGTCAGGTGGCCACCTTGGCAGATGACAGACCCTTTGAGGAATATGACGTAGGGGTGCTGGCAGAGGCGCGTCGGGATGGTGTTTTCGTTTCTCTGTGCAGGGGAGGCGTGCCTGTGACGACGAGCAGGGTGGAGATCCATCAGGAGTCGGATAGCCTCGGGTCAGAGATGTTCGCATCTCCACTAAAAAACGCCATTAAGAGGACAGTTGCCGCTATGCTCATGGAACAGACGGGCTATAGCTCTCCTTGGGGCATTCAGACAGGTGTAAAACCGGTAAAATTGGCTACCCAATGCCTGAGAAATGGACTTACACCGGAACAGGGAGCGGCTTCCCTGTCGAAGGAATTGTTGATAAGGAAGGACAAGGCTAGCACTCTGTTCAGGGTTGCCAGTAATGAGAGTTCTATCATAGATTCGACACCTTCCAATAGCTATTCCATATATGTGGGAACGCCTTTTTGCCCCACGATTTGCTCCTACTGTTCCTTTGGATCTTATCCCATAGGTGCATACAGGCACTGCGTTGAGCAATATATAGACGGTGTCCTGACAGAGGCGAGGGCTGCTGCACAGGTGCTGAGCCAGGCCGGGCTGGTCTGCGACTGCTGCTATTTTGGTGGGGGTACTCCTACGTCTATAACGGCTGCCCAGATGGACAGGTTAATGGGAGGAGTGTTGGAGCTGTTTTCACCGGCAGAGTTAACTTGTGAGGCAGGCAGACCGGACTCCATAGATATGGATAAACTACATGTGATGAAGAACCACGGAGTCCACAGGTTGGCGATCAATCCCCAAACCATGAAGGAGGAGACGCTGCGGAGAATAGGCAGGAGGCATACTCCCCAGGATACGGTCAGGGTGTATGAGATGGCCAGGCAGATGGGCTTTGACAACATCAACATGGATTTGATTGCAGGATTAGAGGGAGAGTCAGTCCAGGATTTTGAAGATACCCTGGGATGGATTGAGAGATTAGCTCCCGAGGGCTTTACTGTTCATAGCCTTTGTCTTAAGAGGGCATCTGCGATGATGAAAAGTCAGACAGGAGCTAAGGCAGGTGCAGAGGATATGGATGCTATGATAGATGCAGGGTATGCAACAGCGTATTCCATGGGGATGGAACCATATTACCTATACAGACAAAAGAACGCCTCAGGCAATCTGGAGAATACTGGATTCGCAAGGCCAGGGTTTTTCTGTAGGTACAACGTGCTGATAGAAGAGGAGACCCAGCATATACTCGGATTGGGAGCGGGAGCAGTTACCAAGGCTGTATCTGGTCCAGGTCAGTTGGAGCGGTGTTTCAACATCAAAGACCCCCTGCAGTACATAATGGGTATAGAAGGACAGATATCTAAAAAAATAGACTTTTTGAGGAATATGTATTAGAATCCAAGGTTGGTTAAGTGAAAAGTGAAAAGTGCAGTTAAGAGTTAAGAACTAAGAGTGAAGAAAGTTGGATAGTGAAGAGTTGACCAACTTTATTATCTCTTATCTCTTAGCTATTAGCTGATAGCAATAATTTTCCGGAGGAAAACATGATTACAGTACCAGTAGGAACTAAAGATATTCTCCCATCAGAGAGACCGGCATGGGATTATATTTGCAACATTATACATGACACCTTTAAGGCATACGGATTTGGCGAGATTCGCACACCTGTGTTTGAGGCAACAGAGCTTTTCTCCAGGGGCGTAGGAGATACTACAGACGTTGTAGAAAAGCAGATGTACACCTTTGAGGACAAGGGAGGCAGGAGTTTGACCCTTAGACCTGAGGGCACAGCTGGTGTTGTCAGGAGCTATATCGAGAATGGTATGGCATCTCTCCCACAGCCAGTTAAGATCTTCTACGATATGCCCATTTATAGATATGAGAAGAAGCAAAAGGGCAGATACAGAGAATTTACACAGTGTGGTGTTGAGCTCTTTGGAGCAGCAGGAGCAACTGCAGATGTAGAGGTTATCGCCATGGTCAATACCATTTTGACAAGGCTTGGCATCTCCGACATTCAGCTTGTCATCAACTCCATCGGTTGCCCTCACTGCAGGCCTCAGTATAACGAGATGCTTAAGAGCTATTTCTCAGATAATGAGGACAAACTCTGCGATACATGTAAGGGCAGACTCCAGAGGAATCCCCTGCGAATCCTGGACTGCAAGAGCCCTGATTGTAATAGCCTGGCAGAGAATTGCCCCAAGATTACAGACCACCTTTGCCCGGAGTGTGCTGAGCACTTTGAGCAGGTCAAGGCAGGACTTGATGCTTTGGGTATTAAGTATGTAGTTGATCCTTATGTGGTTCGTGGCCTGGACTACTACTCCAAGACTGTATTTGAGTTCATCTCCACAGGCATTGGCTCACAGGGTGCCGTTTGTGCCGGAGGAAGGTACGATGGTCTGGTGGAGATTCTGGGGGGAGCACACACTCCAGCGGTAGGTTTTGCTATGGGCATCGAGCGCATGTTGCTCCACATGGAGAGTTGCGGATTGTTGGACAACCTGTCCACACCTAAGCCTAAGCTCTACATAGCAGCCATGGGGCAACAGGCAGTTTTAGAGGCAGAGCGAATCGCATATGCTCTAAGGAGCAAGGGCGTATATGTTGAAACAGACATTATGAATCGCAGCTTTAAGGCACAGTTCAAATATGCAGACAAGATAGGCGCAGAATACACCATTGCTTTAGGAGATAACGAGATAGCCTCCGGATATGTTAATCTTAAGAAAATGTCAGATGGTACAGCAGAGGAGATATCTTTGTCGTCAATAGTAGACATTTTTTAAAAATGGGTAATCTTATACTAATCAGAACTAATTATTGTTGACTATTCATGTTAATTTTGCTAAGATTCCAATGTCTTAGAGTGTTTAGAGATGAGCCTTCTAAGACATAAAAATTATAATTTTTATTTTTAAAGGAGATTTGGTATGAAGAAAATTATTGCTTCCGTAGTAGCAGTTCTTCTCCTGGTTATGACCTTTGCTCCCGTTGCTATGGCTGATACAGTTCCTGGCAACCTCGGCAGATCTTACACAGCAGGCAAGGCTACTGTTACAGTTGACGGTGTAGTAGATGAGATTTGGGCAGCAGTTGACACTATTAAGGTTGACGTTCCTTATGATTCTGCTTATCCAGATGCTAACTTCGATTACATGGGATGCGATGTTCAGGTTAAGGTTCTTTATGATGACACCTACATCTATTTCCTTGTTGTTGCAGTTAATGCTGACGAGTTCGGCGGAGATACAATCGAGATCTACGTTGATGAGGGCGAGAGAATGGAGGGTGGCTACGGTGAGTATGCTTACCAGATGAGAATTTCCTATGACAAGGAGTTCCCCGAGGATGGACTGTTCACAGTTGCTGGTACAAACGGCACTGAGTTCACAGACGAGGAGATCGTTGCTCAGAAGGCTCTGTCCCTTTCCGATGACAAGAAGACAGCTACAATGGAGTTCGCTTTCACACGTCTTAACCCTGCTGTTAAGGAAGGCGACGTTCTTGGCCTTGAGTTCATGTACACAGACTGGGGAACAATCGGTGGCATCGAGTGCGAGCTTGAGAACTATCGTTGGAACGTTAATGAGGTTGATGAGACTGGCGCAGAGACAGGTATCACAAGACCTTACGAGGAGACAATTAACTTCGGTGAGTTGGTGCTTGGTGCTGAGGCTAAGATTGAGTCAGCTACACCCGCTCCAGAGGCAACACCCACAACTGCTCCTGATGCAGGTAATGACGATGCAGGCGACGAGGAGACTCCCAACAACACATGGATTTATGTTGTAGTTGGCGTTGTTGTAGTTGCAGCAGTTGTTGCAGTAGTAGTTGTTGTTTCTAAGAAGAAGTAATCAACATAACTAACTAGATTACATAACCGGTCGAGATTTCTCGGCCGTTTTTTTTGTGCGCATTATATGTGTGTTTTATTGGAGTATAGGTCAATAAACATGATTTGTTTTAGCCAGCTAAAGTGCTAAAATATGGAGAAATAATTTTGGGAGGAGACCTATGGATTTGCAGAGTTCCGAAATGAATGCCTTATATCAGGCGATTTTGTCTCTTAAGACACCTGAGGAATGCAGATTGTTTTTTGAAGATATATGCACTATCAAGGAGATGCAGGCCATGAGTCAGAGACTGCAGGTGGCCACTCTGTTGGAGGCTGGCAAGAATTATGTGGAGATATATGACCAGACGGGAGTTAGTTCTGCCACCATTTGCAGAGTAAACAAATGCCTTATGTATGGCAAGGGAGGCTACAGAATAGCCTTGGATCGTATGGATAGAGCAGGTGAGTAACATGGTAATAGACAAGAGCATTTTGACATATGAGGAGCAGGCTGTATTTGCCCTCCGTAGCCTGTATGGTAGTTATGGTTACGAGAGATACAAGATGAGTCGCTTTGAGGAGTACGATTTGTACGTTCGCAACAAGGACTTTTTGATATCCGATGAGGTTATAGCCTTTACGGACAGGACTGGTCGTATGATGGCCCTTAAGCCGGACGTTACCCTGTCGATCATCAAGAATACTGTGGATAAGCCAGGTTGCGTTCAAAAGGTTTATTACAATGAGAATGTATACAGAGTGCCAGAGGGCAGCAACTCCTTTAAGGAGATTATGCAGACTGGATTGGAGTGCGTAGGAGATCTGACTGCGACAGATATTGCAGAGGTTGTGATACTGGCAGCCAAGAGCTTGGAGATGCTCTCCCAGAGATATGTGTTGGATATATCGCACATGGGATTTGTATCGGCTTTATTGGATAGCAGTGGCCTTTCCCACGCAGCCAAGAAGGAGGCCCTGAGCTACATGACCCAGAAGAATTCTCACGAGTTGGCCAAACTTTGTGACAGGGAGGGGGCAGATGCAACTAAGCTATTGGCAGTTATGGCCTGCGTTGGCAGCCCAGAGCAGGTATTGCCCACACTTAGCGGTATGTTGGAAACCCAGCAGGAGATAGAGGCATATGATGAGCTCAGCCATGTGTGCCGCATTCTAGGTGAAAGGGGCCTGGGGCAGTCTATACAGATAGACTTCTCCGTAGGCAACAACTTGAAATATTATAGTGGCGTCGTGTTTAAGGGATATGTGAATGGTATTCCCACAGGAATTCTCTCTGGAGGACAATACGATGCTTTGCTCAAAAAGATGGGCCGGTCCAGCAAGGCCATTGGATTTGCCATATATGTGGATCTCCTGCAGGATATGGAGAGGAGTCAGAGCAACAACAAATATTTGGAGGAGTTAACAGGTGAAAACAATGGTTAATATCGCATTACCAAAGGGTCGCTTGGGAGAAAAGACATATGCGATGCTTAAACGGGCAGGCTTTGAGTGTCCCTCTATCGAGGAGACTAACAGAAAGTTGGTCTTCGAGAATCCCGAGAAGGGAGTCAGATATTTCTGGGTAAAACCCTCCGACGTAGCAATTTACGTGGAGAGAGGCTCCGCAGATGTGGGCATAGTAGGCAAGGATATTTTACTGGAGTATAGGCCAGACGTTTACGAACTCATGGATATGGGTATGGGCAAATGCAAGATGGCAGTTGCTGCGCCTAAGGGTTTTTGCGAACCACAGGGGAGCACACTCAGAGTTGCGACTAAGTTTCCGTATATAGCCTCCAAGTTTTATAGTTCCAAGAGCAGGGATATCGACATTATCAAGCTGAATGGTTCTATTGAAATTGCACCTCTGTTGGGCTTGTCAGACGTCATTGTGGATATAGTGGAAACAGGTAGCACACTTAAGGCAAACAATCTGGAGGTAGTAGAGGACATAGTTTCGATTAGCGCCAGACTTATCGCAAACAAGGCGGCATACAAGTTTAAGAATGAGGCAATCACCGCTATTCAGCGCGGACTGGAGATGCAGAGAGGAGAAAACCCATGATTCGCATTATGGAATATGGTCAAATAAGCAATGCTGACATATTCGCAAGGGTGGCAAAGAAGGCAGATATAGAGGCTATTGTTGCTGACATAATTGCAAATGTAAGACAGCAGGGAGACAAGGCCCTTCTGGAATATACAGAGAGATTTGACAAGGTTCAGCTGGAGGGCTTGGAGGTCACACAGCAGGAGATAGACGAGGCCTTTGCCGTAGTACCCCCAGAGTTTCTGGAGGTTTTGAGGCAGGCAGAGAAGAATATCCGCGCATTCCACCAGCGTCAGGTTCGCAACAGCTTTGTTATGACAGAGCAGGACGGCGTGGTTATGGGTCAAAAGATTACGCCCATTGAGAGAGTTGGATTATACGTGCCTGGAGGCACTGCTGCATACCCATCTACAGTTCTTATGGATGCAGTCCCAGCTAAGATAGCAGGATGTCAGCAGATTGTGATGGTCACGCCGCCCATGAAAAACGGTAAGGTAAATCCTGTCATATTGGCATCTGCCAAGATAGCAGGCGTTAATCGCATATTTAAGGTGGGAGGAGCACAGGCCGTTGCAGCTCTGGCATATGGCACAGAGACGATTCCACAGGTATACAAGATAGTTGGACCAGGCAATGCATTTGTTGCAGAGGCCAAAAAGCAGGTTTATGGCCAAGTTTCGATAGACATGATCGCAGGCCCCAGCGAAATACTGGTAGTGGCAGACGGCAAGAGCAATCCTGCTCACGTGGCAGCAGACCTCTTGTCTCAGGCAGAGCACGACACAATGGCTAGTGCGGTTTTGGTTACGGATAGCATGGAGCTGGCCAAGGCTGTCAGCCAGGAGTTGGAGACCCAGATCCCTCTGCTCCCCAGGGCAGAGATTGCAAGAAAGTCCATAGACGACAACGGAAAGATTATCGTGGCTCAGGATCTTAGAGTGGCCATAGATATTTCCAACGAAATAGCTCCGGAGCATCTGGAACTGGTTGTTGATAATCCGTTTGACTATTTGGCAGACGTTAAGAACGCAGGCTCCATATTTATGGGTAGATATTGTCCGGAGGCCTTTGGAGATTATTACGCCGGCCCCAATCATACGCTGCCAACCAGTGGCACAGCAAAATTCTCCAGTCCACTGTCCGTAGATGACTTTGTCAAAAAGACACAGTACACATACTACACAGAGGAGGCTTTCTCAAGAATTGCGGGGGATGTGGCATATTTTGCAAGGCAAGAGGGCCTGGATGCCCATGCCAAGAGTGTAACCTGCAGAATCGAGGATTAAGATGAGTCAGTTTTTGGCCGAAAGATATCAAAAATTAGAGGCATACGTTCCTGGTGAACAGCCAAGGGACATGGAATATATCAAGCTTAATACAAATGAGAGCCCCTTTCCGCCGGCACCGTCAGTGGTGGAGGCAATTAATGCCAAAGAGGTGGAACTGCTGAGGCTTTACTCTGACCCCACATGTTTAGGCCTCAGGACTAAGCTGGCAGAGCTCCATGGCCTAAGGCCGGAGAATGTCTTTGTAACAAATGGTTCCGACGACTCCCTGAATTTCATCTTCATGGCATATGGACACAAAGGCGCCATGTTTCCGGATATTACATATGGCTTTTACAAAGTATATTCCAATCTTCATCAGGTGGAATATAAAGAGGTTCCGCTGGAGGAAGACTTTGCAATAGACTGCCATAAGTATACGGGAGATGGCAGGCTGATTGTTATTGCAAATCCCAATGCCCCTACCGGAATGTGTTTGACAGTTAAGGAGATTCGACGGATATTAGAGACTAATCCAAACTCCGTGGTGGCAATAGACGAGGCCTATGTGGATTTTGGAGGGGAGAGTTGCTACAGACTTTTGGATAAGTTCCAAAACCTTTTGGTGGTCAGGACTTATTCCAAGTCCAGAAATCTGGCAGGTGGCAGATTGGGATATGTGCTGGGCAACGAACAGCTTATCCAGGACCTGGAAAAGCTCAAGTACTCTACCAATCCCTACTGCATCAACAGGCTCACATTGCTGTTAGGTGAGGCCACCGTAGACGCAGACCAGTACTACAAGGATTGTTGCTCAGAGATATCCAGGGTCAGGGAAAAGACAGCCCTCAGCCTTAAGGAGATGGGATTTGAGGTGTTACCATCAAAGGCCAACTTCCTGTTTGCCAAGGCACCGTCTATGGCAGGCAAGGAATTGTACCTGGAGTTAAAGAAACGTGGTATATTGGTGAGACATTTCGACAGCCCCAGGATTAATGACTACCTGCGGATTACCATCGGAACAGAACAGCAGATGGAAGTGTTTATCAGAACAGTTAAGGATATTTTAGAAGGAGACTCCATATGAGAAAGAGTTACATATCGAGAGAGACTAAGGAGACCAAAATCCAGCTTAGCCTGAACATAGATGGCACAGGCAAGTCCAATGTGGACACAGGATGTGGCTTTCTGGACCATATGCTAACTTTGTTTGCATCCCACGGCAAGTTTGATCTGGATGTAAAATGCGTAGGAGATATTGAGGTCGATGATCACCACACCGTGGAGGACGTGGGCATATGCTTGGGTCAGGCCATGGCTGAGGCCCTGGGAGACAAGAGGGGAATTATCCGCTACGGCAGCTTTATTTTGCCAATGGACGAGGCTCTGGTGATGACTGCAGTGGATTTGTCGGGCAGGACATGTCTTTGTTACAGGCTACCACTCCGCGCACAGAAGATAGGCACCTTTGACACAGAGCTGGTCAAGGAGTTCTTCGAGGCCTTTACACGCAAGTGCCCCATGAGCCTGCACATTCGCAAGCTGGCAGGACGCAACTCGCACCATGTTGTGGAGGGAGCGTTTAAGTCGGTGGCCCGTTCACTCAGGCAGGCCGTTGCCATCGACAAGGACAACCCGGATGCAGTTCCATCCACAAAGGGAGTACTGTAATGGTTGGCATTATCGATTATGGCGTGGGGAATTTGTTTTCCCTCAAATCTTCTTTTAGCGAGATAGGCGCAGAGGTGTTTGTCTCATCAGACCCTCATGAGTTATCCAAGGCAGACAGACTGGTTTTGCCAGGCGTAGGAGCCTTTGGTAATGCCATAGATAAGTTAAGGGAGAGCGGGCTGGACAAATTCGTTATAGAGCAGGCAAACATGGGTAAACCCTTGCTAGGCATCTGCTTAGGTATGCAGTTGTTGTTTGACGACAGTTTTGAGTATGGACACCATCAGGGTTTGGGCCTGTTGAGAGGCAGTGTGGTTCCCATGGAGGGCCAGCTTCCCAAGGAGTTGAAGATCCCTCACATTGGATGGAACAGCCTGCACAAGGTAAACCCAGACAGCAAGATACTGTCCAAGGTCCAGGAGGGACAGTACGTATACTTTGTTCATTCGTTCTATGTTAGTGGATGTGTGGAATCTCTGGCCTCTACCACAGAGTATGGAATTACTGTCACAGCCGCAGTAGAAAAGGGCAACGTCTACGGTTGCCAATTCCACCCGGAGAAGAGTGGACAGGTTGGTTTGAACATTCTCCGCAGCTTTGTGCAGGAAAGGAGCTAAAATGGTTATTTATCCCGCAATTGACCTCTATGATGGTAAGGCGGTTCGCCTGTTCAAGGGCGATTACGACAAAATGACAATCTACAATGAGAATCCTTCAGCTGTAGCCAAGGATTTTAAGGCCAAGGGTGCTACGCGTATGCATCTGGTTGATCTGGAGGGAGCCAAAAAAGGCGTGCCAGCCAATCAGAATGTGATTCGCAGCATTGTGGAGGCCTTTGATGGCTTTGTGGAGCTGGGCGGAGGCATTCGCTGTATGGAGATAGTCAGATTTTATTTGAACGCCGGGGTAGACAGAGTCATACTGGGTACTGCAGCAGTCAAGGATCCGGAGTTTTTACGACAGGCTATCAACGAATATGGCAACAGGATAGCAGTAGGCGTGGATATAAAGGATGGCTATGTGGCCATCAACGGATGGATGGACAAATCCCAGATTTCTGCTGAGGACTTCTTTAAGCAGATGGAGGAAATGGGAGTTTCCACCATTATTTGCACAGACATATCCCGAGACGGCGCAATGCAGGGAGCAAATATCGAACTGTATCGCAGGCTGTCACAGGATTATCCCATAGACATTATCGCATCAGGTGGCGTTTCATCGATGGATGATATTCGTGCGTTGGCAGATATGGGCCTGCATGGCGCAATAGTTGGCAAAGCTTACTACGTAGGCGCAATTGATTTAGAGCAGGCGATAGCGGAGGCAAAATGATTACCAAGAGGATTATACCTTGCCTTGATGTAAAGGATGGCAGAGTGGTTAAGGGCACCAATTTTCAGGGCCTCAGGGATGTGTCATCTCCAGTGGAATTGGGCAGGTATTATAGTGAAAACGGAGCGGATGAATTGGTCTTTTATGACATAACCGCATCCAGTGAGGGACGCAGGTTGTTCTCC
The DNA here is from genome assembly GCA_045588325.1 of Clostridia bacterium. GTDB lineage: Bacteria > Bacillota > Clostridia > RGIG7378 > RGIG7378 > RGIG7378. Next base: position 15,679 of record JAZNEA010000002.1, on the reverse strand, counting down.
GAGATCTTAACTGAGGTGGCGTCTACAATATTCATCCCCCTGACAGTGGGAGGTGGCATCAACACATTGGACGATTTTGAGAGAGTACTGGGATGTGGCGCAGATAAGGTGAGTGTCAATTCCGGTGCCATTCGCAATCCAGAACTGGTGGCTAGGGCAGCCCAAAAGTATGGAGATCAGTGTGTGGTCCTGTCTGCAGACATTAAGCGCGTGGATGGACAGTTCAGAGTCTTTGCCAAGGGAGGCAGAGAGGACACGGGCATGGAGGCCTTGTCATGGATTAAGAGGTGCGTCGATATGGGCGCAGGCGAGGTTGTGGTAAACTCTATCGACACAGACGGAGTTAAGCAGGGGTTTGACCTGGAGATGCTGGAGGCTGTGTGCAACACAGTCAATGTTCCGGTAATTGCATCGGGAGGCGCAGGCAGTCAGCAGGACTTTGTGGAGTTGTTTAAGAGGATTCCGCAGGTCGATGCAGGATTGGCAGCTTCGGTATTCCATTTTGGCCAGGTGAAAATCCCAGACCTAAAGAGTAAATTGTTCGAAAATAATATTCCAGTGAGGTTATAAATGATTAACGTTAATGAACTTAAATTTGACCAGCAGGGCCTGATTCCAGCAATCGTCGTTGATGCAGATAGCAACAAGGTTTTGACCCTGGCATACATGAACAGGGAGAGCCTGGAAATTACCATGACCAAGGGACTGACATGCTTTTACAGCAGATCCCGTCAGGAACTGTGGCTCAAGGGAGAGACATCTGGCAACTATCAGCACGTGGTCTCCATTACAGCAGATTGCGATGGCGACGCGCTGGTAGTAAAGGTGCGCAAGGACGGTCCAGCATGCCACAAGGGAACAGACTCCTGCTTCACACAGGAACTTTATGTGGGGGATGAACCGGACGGCTTTGATATAAACAGCCTCTACGGATTGCTCGTGGGTCGCAAGGACACAATGCCTGAGGGCTCCTACACCACATATCTCTTCCAAAAGGGTTTGGACAAGATACTCAAAAAGGTGGGAGAGGAGAACACGGAGGTTATTATCGCAGCCAAGTCCGATGACAAGCCAGAGACTATTTACGAGATTGCTGACTTAGTGTATCACGTAATGGTTCTCATGGTGGAGATGGGAATTAGCGTAGATGATATTAAGAAGGAGCTGGCCTCCCGTCATATTATTGACCACAAGGTAAAGCAGGAAAAGATGGTTTAACCCGTTACTTATAGGCCATGTAGCAAAACATAAATTAAATAGCGTAAATAAGTTTAATTCATTGTCGAAAGATGCACCTCGTTGATTGACCATAAATGTGCCAAATGGTACAATTCATGGAATTATATCAGCGAGGTGCTTTTGTATGCAGACTGCTTCTTCAAACAAGAATATTGACTGGAACAACCTAGGCTTTGGCTATATCAAGACCGATAAGAGATACGTGTCTAATTTCAAGGACGGCTGTTGGGATGATGGTGTCTTGACAGAGGATGACATGATTACCATGAGCGAGTGTGCCTGTGTTCTTCAATACGCACAGACTTGCTTTGAGGGACTTAAGGCATACACAACTGAGGATGGCAGGATTGTTTGCTTCCGCCCTGACCTTAACGCTGCTCGTATGGCAGATTCCTGCAGGCGGATGAAGATGCCAGTTTTCCCGGAGGAGAGGTTCGTTGAGGCCATTGTCGATACCGTCAGGGCCAATAAGGATTGGGTTCCCCCATATGGCACTGGAGCCTCACTATATCTCAGACCATACATGTTCGGATATGACCCGATTATCGGAGTTAAGCCTGCAAATGAGTTCCAATTCCGCGTCTTTGCAACTCCTGTAGGTCCATACTTTAAGGGTGGAGTTAAGCCCCTCACACTCCGCATTTCGGATTATGACAGAGCTGCCCCCAGAGGTACAGGCCACATTAAGGCCGGCCTTAACTACGCCATGAGCCTCTATGCTATAGTAGATGCCCACGAGCAGGGCTATGATGAGAATGTATATCTGGATTCAGCTACACGTACATATATTGAGGAAACAGGCGGAGCCAATATTATATTGATAACAGAGGACGGCAAGCTTGTGACGCCAAAGTCCAGCACCATTTTGCCTTCTATCACCAAGAGATCCCTTTTACAGGTTGCCAAGGATTATTTGGGTATGGAGGTTGAGGAGAGAGAGGTTGCCCTCAGTGAGCTCAGCCAGTTTGCAGAATGCGGCCTTTGCGGCACAGCAGCTGTTATTTCACCCGTAGGTAAAATTGTTGATCATGGCACCGAGATTTGTTTCCCTTCAGGCATGAGCGACATGGGCCCCTACACACTCAAATTGTACAATACCCTCAGGGATATTCAGCTTGGCAGGATCCAGGCCCCAGAGGGATGGATTAAGGAGATTGACTAACGCGCAAGTGATGTTCCCATCTCTTTAATCGAGACAGGGTTTTAGTTTTAATAACCAGAGAGGAAAAAACGATGCTCACAATAGATAAGGTGTTTCATGCATCAGTAGTTTTAAAGAATATTATACGTCCCACACCTCTTGTTACAGCATATGGTGAGGAGTTGGATTGCAAATTGTATCTCAAGCCAGAGAATTTGCAAAAGACAGGATCCTTTAAGATAAGGGGCTCTGGATATAAGATTGCAATGTTGTCGGACGAGGAGAAGGCCAGAGGCGTTATCGCTTGTTCAGCCGGCAACCATGCACAGGGCGTCGCATTGGCAGCCTCAAAGTGTGGAATATCCTCTCTTATCTGCCTGCCAGACAATGCCCCCATTTCCAAGATCGAGGCCACAAAGGGTTTTGGAGCAGACGTTTGCCTAGTAGAGGGATATTACGACGATGCATACAACAAGGCATTGGAGCTCAGGGACGAAAAGGGCTACACCTTTGTACATCCCTTTGATGATGAGAATGTAATCGCAGGCCAGGGAACCATAGGCCTTGAGATACTTAACGACCTGGACAATTTAGATGCAGTTATCGTCCCCGTTGGAGGTGGTGGACTAATCTCAGGTGTGGCCTATGCCATCAAGTCAATCAGACCTTCCATCAAGGTATACGGCGTACAGGCAGCGGGAGCACCCAGCATGTACAACTCTGTCAACGAGGGAAAGATTACAACACTTAATTCTGTGTCAACCATTGCGGATGGCATTGCAGTCAAGAGGCCCGGAGATAATACTTTTGAGATGGTTTCTAAGTATGTTGACGACATCGCTTTGGTTACAGAGGATGAGATTTCCTCCGCAATACTGGCCCTGATAGAAAAACAGAAGATGGTTGCCGAGGGTGCAGGTGCAGTATCTGTTGCAGCTGCCATGTTCAACAAATTCCCGCTCACAGGAAAGAGGGTTGTCAGCGTTGTTTCCGGCGGAAATATCGATGTTACCAGCCTTTCCAGGGTAATCGAGAGAGGTTTGATGAAGTCCGGAAGACAGACAGACCTGCTGATAGAGTTGATCGACAAACCAGGACAGCTAAAGGATGTATCCAGAATAATCGCCGACTGTGGTGGCAACGTCACATCCGTTCATCACGAGAGGGCTGGCACGACCAAGAGTGTCAACGGCTGCTACCTCAGGATCACAATGGAGACGCGAAATTATGATCACGTACAGGAAATTGTGGAGGCCCTGACCAAAGAGGGATTTAGAATTGTAAATTAACAAGGGAGAAGTAATATGTCACAGATTATATATACAAGCAACGCACCTGACGCCATTGGCCCATATTCACAGGCAGTTTGCACAGGCAATATGGTTTTCACATCGGGACAGATACCGATCAATCCTGCCACAGGAACCATAGAGGCAACTACCATCGAGGACCAGACAGAGCAGGCGTGCAAGAACCTGGAGGCCGTGTTGACAGCAGCAGGCACATCGCTCAAAAAGGTGGCCAAGACAACGTGCTTTTTGGCAGATATGGGCGATTTTGCCGCATTTAATGGCGTGTATGCCAGATATTTTACAGGCAAGCCAGCCCGCTCATGCGTTGCCGTTAAGACATTACCAAGAAATGTTCTTGTAGAGATAGAAGCTGTTGCTGAAATCTAGTTTTTGGAGATTTTATGGATTATAACAAGTACAAAATTGGGTACTACCCAGCACCAGGCACGCATTACAAATGGGTGCAGAAGGATCATATAGAAAAGGCACCAGCATGGTGCAGCGTAGACTTGAGAGATGGCAACCAGAGTTTGGTCATCCCAATGAGCCTTGAGGAAAAAATGGAGATGTATCGCCTGTTGTTGCAGGTGGGATTTAAGGAGATTGAGGTAGGTTTCCCTGCAGCATCGGAGACGGAGTACGAATTCCTGCGCACTCTCATCGAAAATGACATGATTCCCGAGGATGTGACTGTGCAGGTACTCACACAGTGCAGAGAACACATCATTCGCAAGACATTTGAGGCCTGCAAGGGTGCTCCTAATGCGATCATTCATTTTTATAATTCCGTCAGTGTTGCACAGAGAGAACAGGTATTTAAGAGATCCAAGGAGCAGATTAAGCAGATTGCCATAGATGGAGCTAAGTTGGTCAAACAGCTGGCAGCTGAGTACGAGGGCAACTTCCGCTTTGAGTATTCTCCTGAGAGTTTTACAGGCACAGAGCCTGAGTATGCTCTTGAGGTGTGTAATGCAGTTTTGGATATTCTTGAGCCCTCTGAGAATAACAATGTAATTATCAATTTGCCTGTTACTGTGGAGATGAGCTTGCCTCATATCTATGCCAGCCAGGTGGAGTACATGAGCGAGAATCTCAAGTACCGTGAGTATGTTACATTGTCCTTGCACCCTCATAACGATCGCGGAACTGGCGTAGCAGATACAGAGCTGGCCTTGTTGGCCGGAGCTGACAGAGTAGAGGGCACCCTCTTTGGCAACGGAGAGAGAACAGGTAACGTGGATATAATCACTCTGGCAATGAATATGTACTCCCATGGAGTTGATCCCAGACTGGACTTCAGCGACATGCCCCATATTGTGGAGACTTACGAAAAGTGCACCAGAATGCACGTTTATGAGAGAGCTCCTTATGCAGGAGCCCTGGTATTCGCAGCATTCTCTGGTAGCCACCAGGATGCCATTGCCAAGGGAATGAAGTGGAGAGAGGATCACGCACTTAACCAGTGGAACGTGCCCTACATACCCATCGATCCTCACGATATTAACAGAGTTTATGAGGCAGATGTTATTCGCGTTAACTCCCAGTCAGGCAAGGGTGGTATTGGGTACTTGTTGGAGCAGACATACGGTTATGTATTGCCACCAGAGATGAGAGAACACTTGAGCTATTTGTGCAAGAGCGTGTCAGACCACGAGCACAGGGAGCTTAAAGCAACAGACGTTCTGAATGTGTTCGTAGAGCACTACATGAATAACAGTGACCCTATCAGGGTTTCAAAGATGAACTTTACTCAGGCTGATAACGGAGTTGAGGCGTATATTTCCTTTGTCAAAAACGGAGAGAAGACCACACTTCACGCCGAGGGTAACGGTTCTCTGGATGCCGTCAGCAACGCCCTTAAAGAATATACTGGCAGTGATTACAAGCTCAAGGTCTATACTGAGCACAGCATTCAGAGACAGAGCTCTCAGAGTACAGCCGCGGCATATATCGGATTGGAGTTGGCGAACGAAACTGTATCATGGGGTGCAGGTATCGACACTGATATTATTAAGGCAAGTATTAATGCCCTAATAAGTGCGTACAACAATTCTTTTAATGATTAAGGAGGATGCACAAATGGGAATGACAATGACACAAAAAATATTGGCTAATCACGCAGGCTTGCCTGTGGTTAAGGCTGGACAGCTAATCAGCGCCCGCCTGGATATTGTGCTGGGTAATGATATTACAACTCCTGTAGCAGTTAATGAGTTCAAAAAGGCCGGTTTTGACAAGGTCTTTGATAAGGATAAGATTGCAATCGTCCTGGACCACTTTGTGCCAAACAAGGACATCAAAGCCGCTGAGCAGTCCAAGCAATGCAGAGAGTTCGCCTGTAGCCACTGCGTCAGCCACTTCTATGACGTTGGCAAGATGGGCATTGAGCATGCACTGTTGCCTGAGCAGGGTGTAGTTACAGCCGGCGATTGTATCATCGGAGCAGACAGCCACACTTGCACATATGGCGCCCTGGGAGCATTTTCCACAGGCGTTGGCTCCACAGATATGGCAGCTGGCATGGCTACGGGAAAGGCATGGTTCAAGGTTCCATCTGCAATTAAGTTCAATCTGACAGGAAAGCTTAACCCCAACTGCAGTGGTAAGGATGTCATTCTGACCATCATTGGCATGATTGGCGTAGATGGAGCACTGTATCGTAGCATGGAGTTCACAGGCTCCGGAGCATCCACACTTTCTATGGATGACAGACTCTGCATTTGCAACATGGCCATCGAGGCCGGCGCCAAAAATGGCATTTTCCCTGTGGATCAGGTGACACTTGATTATCTTAAGGGCAGATCCGAGAGAGAGCCTGTTGTATTTGAGGCAGACGAGGACGCAGAGTATGACCAGGTGATTGACATTGATTTGTCAAAGATTGAGCCCATTGTTGCATGCCCACACCTGCCGGAGAATACCAAGCCCGCCAAGAATCTGAGCGACATAAAGATTGACCAGGTTGTCATAGGCAGTTGCACCAACGGCCGCATGGAGGACATGGAGGCTGCATACAAGGTGCTTAAGGATAACAAGGTTGCAGAGGGCGTCAGATGTATCATCATCCCAGCAACTATGCAGATTTACAAGGAGTGCATCGAGAAGGGCTATATTACAGCATTTATTGATGCTGGAGCGGTGGTTTCTACACCTACATGCGGACCTTGTTTGGGTGGCTATATGGGCATCCTGGCAGCAGGTGAGAGATGTATTGCCACAACCAACAGAAACTTCGTAGGTCGTATGGGCCACGTAGATAGCGAGGTATACCTTGCCAGTCCCTTAACTGCAGCAGCCAGCGCTCTTACAGGATATATTACAGCACCAAAGGAGGCATAAAGATGAATACACAAGGTTATGTTTTCAAATATCCGGACAACGTAGATACAGATGTAATTATTCCTGCCCGTTATCTGAACACTTCTAACGCCGCGGAGTTGGCTAAGCATTGCATGGAGGACATTGACACAGAGTTTGTGTCCAAGGTGCAGACAGGTGACGTTATGGTTGCAGGTTGGAACTTTGGTTGCGGTTCATCGAGAGAGCATGCGCCCCTTGTAATCAAGACCTGTGGAACAGGTTGTGTTATTGCCAAGAGCTTTGCCAGAATCTTCTACAGAAATGCTATTAACATCGGCCTTCCTATTCTGGAGTGCGAGGCGGCAGCAGAGGAGATCAGCGCAGGCGACCAGGTAGCGGTGGACTTTGACACAGGAGTCATCTCCAACCTGACAACTGGCAAGACCTACCAGGCCGAGCCGTTCCCGGAGTTTATACAGAATATTATCCAAAAGGGAGGCCTTCTCGCCTCACTTAAGGAGGACTAATACATGAACAAAAACATCGCAGTTATAAGGGGCGACGGAATCGGCCCCGAAATAGTGAATCAGGCACTGCTGGTATTGGACAGAGTGGCTGAGCTGTATGGTCACGACTTTACATACACCGATGTGGATATGGGCGGATGCGCCATCGACAAATGGGGCGATCCCCTGCCACAGGAAATGTTGGATAAGTGCATCAATTCCGACAGCGTTTTGCTGGGTGCCGTTGGTGGCCCCAAGTGGAACGATGTGCCAGGAGACAAGCGCCCAGAAAAAGGACTTTTGAGACTCAGAGCAGGTATGGGCGTATACAGCAACAACAGACCTGCCAAGATCTGGCCTCAGCTGGCAGGAGCATCTCCACTTAAACCGGCAATCGTAGACAAGGGCATTGACTTTATCATCGTAAGAGAGCTTATTGGTGGCATCTATTTTGGCGACCATAGGACAGAGGAGATCGATGGACAAAAGGTAGCTATTGACGAGTTGCGTTATTCAGAGAGCGAGATTGAGCGCATTGGTCGTATCGGATTTGAGACTGCACGCAAGAGAGGACACAAGCTGTGTTCCGTGGAGAAGAGTAACGTCTTGGACTCCAGCCGCCTGTGGAAGGCAGTAATGCACAGACTGGCAGCCGAATACCCAGATGTTGAACTTTCGGATATGCTGGTTGACAACTGCGCAATGCAGATAGTTAAGGACCCCTCCCAGTTTGACGTAGTAGTAACAGAGAATATGTTTGGAGACATCTTGTCCGATGAGGCATCCATGATCACAGGTTCCATCGGCATGATTCCATCCTCCAGCCTGGGCAGTTCATCCTGTGGACTCTACGAGCCCATCCATGGTTCAGCGCCGGATATTGCGGGCAAGGATCTGGCAAATCCTATTGGTACTATTCTTTCTGCCGCAATGATGTTACGATATAGTTTCAACATGATGGCAGAGGCAGACTGCATTGAGAATGCTGTTTCCAAGGTTTTGGATGGAGGCTATCGCACAGCAGATATTTTCCCCACAGACCATGAGGAGGCGGCAAAGTGCCACAGAGTCGGATGCACAGAGATGGGTGCACTGATTCTAAAAAATATTGTGAAAGGATGATTCTATGAAATTATCAGGTTCTGACATTCTTGTACGTACATTGATAGAGCAGGGCTGCGACGTGGTGTTCGGATACCCAGGCGGTCAGATTATCAATGTTTACGACTCTCTATACAAGTATCGCGACGAGCTGCGTCATGTTTTGACTGCTCACGAACAGGGTGCTGCACATGCTGCAGACGGATATGCCAGAGCAACCGGCAAGGTAGGCGTGGTTTTCGCCACATCCGGCCCTGGAGCAACCAATTTGGTAACAGGTATTGCCACGGCATATTTGGATTCTGTTCCCATGGTTGCCATTACAGGAAACGTTCCTACTACTTACATAGGTACAGACAGTTTCCAGGAGATTGACATCACAGGTGTTACACTTCCAATTACTAAACACAACTTCTTCGTGGGATCCGTAGATAAACTGGCAGACATCATCAGAGAGGCATTCCGCCTGGCATCCTCAGGTCGCCCAGGCCCAGTTCTGGTGGACATCCCCAAGGACGTACAGATTGCCATGTGCGAATATCAGCCTGGAGACATGGTTGAGCCTGACGAAAAGTCAGCAGCCAAGGATGTGCGCATTCAGCAGGCAGCTCAGTGCATCAACGAGAGCAAAAGACCATTTATATATTTTGGTGGAGGCATGATAGCTGGCAATGCTCAGGAGGAGATGTTGGCATTGGCAGATAAGATAGATGCACCCATCGGTTGTTCATTTATGGGTGTGTCTGCAGTTCCCACAGACCATCCCAGATTCTTGGGCATGCAGGGAATGCACGGCCACTACGCCTGTTCTATTTCGATGCATAACGCAGACTGCATTATTGCATTGGGAGCCAGGTTTAACGACAGAGTAACAGGCAACAGAGCCAAGTTCGCCAGAGGTGCCAGGATTGTACATATCGATATTGATGGTGCAGAATTGTCCAAGACCATCAATGTGGAGCATGGACTCAGAGGCGACGTTAAGCTCACTCTTCAGAAACTGTTGCCCCTTATTAATAAGGTGGAGCACCCGGAATGGCAGAGCAAGGTGCAGTCATTCAGACAGGAGGAGGCCGAGAGGGGAGACAATCGTCCCGGCATGACACCCAAGAACGTTATCCAGACACTGAACAAGTATCTGGGAGAGAATACACCGGTGGCCACAGACGTAGGCCAGCACCAGATGTGGGCTGCACAGTATACCAAATTCCACAACACCAGACGCTTTATTTCCAGCGGAGGATTGGGTACAATGGGATTTGGCTTGGGAGCCGCCATCGGTGCACAGATGGGCACAGGAGAGCGCACAGTTCTGGTTACAGGTGATGGTAGCTTTGGCATGTGCCTCAACGAAATGGCCACAGCCGTTAAGGAGAACTTGCCCATCGTAATCCTGCTGATGAACAACGGAGTTCTTGGCATGGTTCGTCAGTGGCAGACACTTTTCTTTGACAAGCATTACTCCAACACTGTCCTGGATAGGCAGACTGACTTTGTCAAGTTGGCAGAGGCATTTGGCGCCAAGGGTAGCCGGGCTCTCAACCTGGAGGAGTTGGAGCAGGCTCTGGAGCAGGCATTTGCCTGTGATGGCCCATACATTATTGATTGCGCCATCGACAAGGACGAATTTGTTTTGCCCATGCTACCTCCCGGAGGTTCCATGGACGATATTATTACAAGGATAGGTGACTAATATGGGCAGATTTACCGTAGCAATATTGGTTAACAACCAATTTGGTGTGCTGAACCGTGTTACCAGCATGTTCAGACGCAGACAGTTTAACATCACATCCCTGACAGTTAGTGAGACAGAGTCCACACATTATTCTCGAATCACTATTCAGTCTGAGGGAGAGGAGACCACAAAACAGCAGTTGATTAACCAGCTGTATAAGCTCCCCGACGTTTGCTCCATCGTAGAGCTCAACTCTGAGAAGACTGTTAGCCGCGAGCTTTTGCTGATTAAGTTGAGCAACAATCCAGAGACACGTGGCGAAATACGCGCCGCCTCCGACGCCTATGAGGGTAAAATTGTTGACTATACCAAGGCAGCTGTTATGATTCAGATGGTGGGCGACAGCAGAAAGATCGACAACTTCATTAACATCATGCGCGATTATGAGATTTTGGAGATATGTCGTACAGGTATCGTTTCTCTGGAGAGAGGCGATGAGACCATCCGCAACGTCACATTATTTTAACTAGCTATAATTTCAATTACTAAGAAAGAGGTAAATAAAATGAACAGAATTTTCTATCAGCAGGATTGCGATATCCAGAGACTTAGTGGCAAGACAGTTGCCATCATCGGTTATGGTTCTCAGGGCCATGCACATGCCCTTAACCTTAAGGACAGCGGCGTTAACGTAATCGTAGGTCTCTACGAGGGTTCCAAGAGCTGGGCCAAGGCTGAGGCACAGGGACTCAAGGTTATGACAGCAGCAGAGGCAGCAAAGGTTGCTGACCTTATTATGATCCTCATCAACGACGAGAAGCAGGCACAGCTCTACAAGGAGAGCATTGAGCCCAACCTTACAGAGGGCAAGACATTGGCATTTGCTCATGGATTCAACATTCACTTTGGCTGCATCAAGCCCCCCAAGAATGTTAACGTAATCATGGTTGCTCCTAAGGGCCCCGGTCACACTGTACGTTCTGAGTACCAGGCAGGCAAGGGTGTTCCTTGTCTCATCGCAGTTGAGCAGGATGCCACAGGCGACGCATGGGATATCGGACTTGCATATGCAGCAGGTATCGGCGGTGCCAGAGCTGGCGTTTTGGAGACCAACTTCCGCACAGAGACAGAGACAGACCTCTTTGGCGAGCAGGCAGTTCTCTGCGGTGGTGTTTGCGCACTGATGCAGGCTGGTTTCGAGACTTTGGTTGAGGCTGGTTATGACCCCAGAAACGCATACTTTGAGTGCGTTCACGAGATGAAGCTCATCGTTGACCTTATTTACCAGAGTGGTTTCGCAGGAATGCGTTACTCCATCTCCAACACAGCTGAGTACGGCGACTACATCACAGGACCCAAGATCATCACAGAGGATACTAAGAAGGCCATGAAGCAGGTTCTCAAGGACATTCAGGATGGTACATTCGCTAAGGACTTCTTGGTAGACATGTCCAGCGCAGGTTCTCAGGTACACTTCAACGCCATGAGAAAGATTGCAGCAGAGCATCCAGCAGAGGTTGTAGGAGAGGAAATCCGCAAGCTGTACAGCTGGAACGGCGAGGATAAGCTGATCAACAACTAATTTAACCTAAGGGGTTTATATGAAGAGTAATGCACTTAAAAATGGTACACAGAATGCTCCTCACAGAGCTCTGTACCATGCTTTGGGACTGACAGAGGAGGAGATTAGCAGACCTTTAGTTGGTATTGTTAGCTCCTACAATGAGATTGTTCCAGGACATATGAACATCGATAAAATTGTAGATGCAGTTCGCATTGGCGTTGCAATGGCAGGGGGCACACCTATTGTGTTCCCAGCAATTGCCGTTTGTGACGGTATTGCCATGGGTCACACAGGAATGAAGTACTCACTGGTAACCCGTGACCTTATTGCAGATTCTACAGAGGCCATGGCCATGGCCCACGGCTTTGACGCACTTGTTATGGTTCCTAACTGTGACAAGAACGTTCCTGGCCTCCTTATGGCTGCAGCCAGGCTTAATGTGCCCACAGTTTTCGTCAGCGGTGGCCCCATGCTTGCAGGTCATGTAGATGGAGCTAAGACAAGCTTTTCATCTATTTCTGAGGCAGTTGGACAGTTCAACGCAGGCAAGATTACTGAGGCCAAGCTTCGTGAGTACGAGTGCAAGACTTGCCCCACATGTGGTTCTTGCTCTGGTATGTACACAGCTAACTCTATGAACTGCTTGACAGAGGCATTGGGCATGGGCCTTAAGGGCAACGGCACAGTACCTGCTGTATATTCTGCCAGAATCGAGCTTGCTAAGCATGCTGGTATGGCAGTTATGGAGTTGCTTAAGAAGAATATTCGTCCTAGAGACATTATGACTGAGGCGGCATTCCAGAATGCTCTTACTGTAGATATGGCACTTGGTTGCTCCACTAACAGTATGCTTCACTTGCCAGCTATTGCTCACGAGTGCGGTATTGAGATTAACCTCGATATCGCAAACGACATTAGTGCCAAGACTCCTAACTTGTGCCACTTGGCTCCTGCTGGTCGCACATACATCGAGGAGCTTGACGAAGCAGGCGGCGTATACGCTGTAATGAATGAGCTTAACAAGATTGGCCTTCTTAACACAGACTGTATGACAGTATCTGGTAAGACAGTTGGAGAGAATATTGAAGGTTGCATTAACCTTGACCACAACGTTATTCGTCCTGTAGAGGATCCATACAGCCAGACAGGCGGCATTGCCGTACTGAGGGGCAATCTGGCTCCAGAGGGCAGTGTTGTTAAGCGTTCTGCAGTTCTTCCCGAAATGTTGGTACACCAGGGTCCTGCCAGGGTGTTTGAGTGTGAAGAGGATGCACAGGCAGCTATTAATGCAGGTAAGATTCAGCCTGGCGACGTTGTAGTTATTCGCTACGAGGGTCCTAAGGGTGGTCCCGGCATGAGAGAAATGCTCAACCCCACATCCGCCATTATGGGTATGGGTCTGGGCAATAGCGTAGCACTTATTACTGACGGCAGATTCAGTGGCGCTACCAGAGGCGCATGTATTGGACACGTTTCTCCTGAGGCAGCATCCGGTGGTCTCATCGGCGTTGTAGAGGAGGGCGATATCATTAGCATCAACATCCCGGAGAACAAGCTTGAGCTCTTGGTAGACCAGGCTGTTCTGGATGAGAGAATGCGCAACTTCGTGCCCAAGACTAAGGAACTGTCTGGATACCTCAAGAGATATGCATCTTTGGTGTCTAGCGGAGCTAAGGGAGCTATACTTAACTAATGAACAATTCGAGCCTTAAAAATCTATATATTAGGCTTAAGGCACTGGCAATTTTCCGTGATCTTCTCAAGGATCCCGTAATTGATTCCCTGTGTAATTACTTGTCCCTGGAGCAATCCGGGGACTTGGCGCTTGCAGTGTCAGCCTATGGTGAATTTGTAAATGGACTATATGTTTCTGGTAGCCCCAGTCTTGCTCACTATGTACAGGATGTGGTGAATGACACCGAGAATCCATACATCCGTATGATTGGCAGTGGACAGGAGCCTGGAAAAGAGATGGTCAGATGTGCCAATGAAGAACTGGATGTTATGCAGGAGGTTGCAGATTTGACTCCTGAGGTTTTGAGACAGGGGTTGGACTGGCAGGGATATCTGCCTGAGTTTGCAGTTAACAAATTGGATATTCCAAATAGCTATAGGGCCAGGATAGATAATATTGGCCAATATGGATATGGAATCTATGCCAAGTACCGCATGTTCTATATCAATTCATCCAACGTGATTGTTCCTGTGCAAAATCCCGACAGGACCAGACTGTCCTCTCTGGTGGACTATGAGAGGGAGCAGAAGATAATCCTGGACAATACATTGGCCCTGCTGGATGGAAAGCCTGCGGCCAACATACTGCTCACCGGAGATGCCGGAACAGGCAAGTCCTCTACCATCAAGGCAGTTGTCAACGAACTGTACCACAGAGGACTTAGGATTTTGGAGGTTCGCAAGGAGCAACTTAGGGAAATCCCTGCCATTTTAGACGAGCTCAATAGTAACCCACTTAAGTTTATCCTGTTTATCGACGACCTTTCTTTCCAGAAGGATGACGATAATTTCAGCGCCCTTAAGGCGATCTTGGAGGGGTCTGTATCTGCTAAGTCCCAAAATGTTGTTATCTATGCAACCAGTAACCGTCGTCATCTGGTTAAGGAGACATTCTCCGACAGAGATGGGGACGATGTTCATAGAAACGATACAATGCAGGAGATTATTTCCTTGTCTGAAAGGTTTGGTATCCAGATCACATTCTCTAAGCCTGACAAGAAGACATACCTGGATATTGTGCACCATCTGGCACAGGAGAGAGGCGTCACCATGGACGTGGAGGAGCTTGACCTGTTGGCTGAGAGGTTCGCTCTTGGCAGAGGCGGCAGATCCGCCAGAGCAGCAAAGCAGTTTGTGGACGGGCTAGTAAGTTCAGATAAAAGTTAAGAGTGAAGAGTGAATAAAGTTGGATAGTTAAGAGTGAAAAGTGAAAAGTGAAGAACTTAATTGTGGGTGTTAGGAAGCAATCAAATTAAAGGCTGGTTTTATGGGCATGTTGATTGGTTCTTTGGAGACTATACAGAATTGGAGTAATTCATATGTATAAAAAATTTGCATGTCGAACGCTTCTAGTAATTACATTGATAAGACTCTCTCAGTTACTTCTTTTTTTCATTATTGGGATGTCCTTTAAGGATACTAGACTATATTTTGCATTATTCTTTTTGGTCTGTTGCGTTGTGATCATCCCATTTGTTTTAGTTGATACACTTCCGGGATGCAGATTAGTTTCAGTAAATAGTAGGGGCATATTCACCAAGAGAGTGGGGCTGTGCTGGGAAGAAATAGGTGGAGCAAAGTCAGTTACGATTGAGGCCAATATCTACACTTATTCTAGCTTTATTTACAAAGACATTGACCTAGCTTGCTTTAGTCTGGAACCAGAAGAAGGCGATTACTTTTCAATTAACCGAAAACGAGTTGTAATGATCCAGATGGATAAGAAAACATATCAGGCTCTTAACATGTATGCCCGAGGAAAATCAGAGACGGTAGATAGATTCTTGGATTCCGTTGATTGGTACAAATGCTGGGATTAGGTATAGAGCCGCAGATGGAGACGATGAGCATAGAAACGACACAATGCAGGAGATTATTCCTTGTCTGAGAGAGTTCTATCTTGCGAGAATTAACCGGGGGTAACCTCGGGTTTTCTATATTAAAACCTGACTATTGACATATTTGCTCAAATGAAATAGATTTAAATCATAGGTTACAATAGTAACAGATCTTTTAATATTAAATTCATACAGGGACTACAAGCTAAGTAATAAGTTAGCTAGAAACGTGGTTAATGTTTTGCTAGTCCATATTTCTTGTCCGCTATTCCTTGTGGTCCATGAGACT
>JAZNEA010000001.1:0-15272 GCA_045588325.1 Clostridia bacterium | reverse complement strand
AAGACATTGAACAATGACGCCTGCCTTAAGTATTCTAAGTTTGCGGTGGTGCTGGTGCAGATAAATGGTATTTTTATCATTCTGCGTTCAGTAACATCATTTAGCCTCATTGATATCCTGGGTGCCGGTACCGTGGGAGCTGCCTACTTCTTTATGGGAAAAATGATGAAGAATCTCAACAGCGCCGCGGCCACAGTGGAGGACGCTAATGTATAACGTATGGCACGATATTTCGCCGGAGCGAGTGTCACCCACAGACTTTGTGGCATTCATTGAGATATCCAAGGGACAAAAACAGAAGTACGAGCTGGACAAGGAGTCGGGCCTGCTGATTTTGGACCGGGTTCTGTTTACATCCACACATTATCCCATGAATTATGGCTTGATACCTAGGACATTGTCCGAGGATGGAGATCCTCTGGACGTTCTTGTGCTCTGCTCTGAACCTCTGGTTAATTGTTCATTGGTAAGGTGCCACCCAATTGGAGTTATAACCATGATTGATGGAGGAGATGCAGACGAAAAAATCATTGCTCTGCCATTTGGCGATCCTACATACTCAGAATACAAATCTATTCACCAGCTGCCACTACATATCACCAATGAGATTGAGCATTTTTTCACAGTGTACAAGCAGCTGGAGGGTAAGGACACCTTTGTGGCCAAGAACGAGGGACACAAGGCCGCTCAGGAGGTTATCGCCAGAAGCATAGATGCCTACAATGCCAAGTTTTATAGGGAGAAGCTGTAAATGAGTTTAAGGCGCATAGACAACCAAATATTCCAGGCAGAGAGATCTCTGTACAACCTCAAGGACACAGAGGTGGTAAACTGTACGTTTGCAGGACCCGAGGACGGTGAATCTCCACTGAAGGAGGCCAGGAACGTGCTGGTTTCTGGTTGTAACTTCGCCCTCAGATATCCCTTTTGGCATGATGTGGACACCAGCATCGTAAACTGCCGCCTGGAGGAGCCCACCAGAGCTCCACTATGGTATTCTCAAGGGTTACAGATAGAGGGCACTGAGATAATGTCAGTGAAGGCGCTGAGAGAATGTAGCGATATCACTATTCGCAACAGCAAGTTTCACTCAGAGGAGTTTATGTGGCGGTGTAAGAACGTGCGCCTTATGGACTCGGAGGTAAGGTCAGCATATGCGTTTTTCCAGTGCGAAGACATGGAGATCACAGGTCTGCACCTGACAGGAAAGTATTCCTTCCAGTACACCAAAAACATAACTGTTCGCAACTCTGTGCTGGACACCAAGGATGCATTTTGGCATGCGGAGAATGTGACCGTAATCGATTCTGTGGTCAAGGGCGAATACCTCAGCTGGTACTCAGATCGTGTTACTTTTATCAACTGCAAGATTATAGGCACACAGCCTCTGTGCTATGATACAAACCTGGTCCTTAGCAATTGCACCATGGATGGATGTGACTTTTCCTTTGAATACAGCCAGGTGGAGGCAGACGTTGTTGGACACATCCTGTCTGTGAAGAATCCCGGCGGTGGCACCATAGAGTGTGACAGTTGCGGAGAGGTTATTATGGAGGATGCAGTATATCCAACCGATGGAGTAGTGGTGTTGAGAGGAGACAGGCTGTAATGGGACTGCATTTTATGGGTCACCTCAAGACCGTAGCTAAACATCGCTGGTATGTTATGCGCAATTGCTTTAAGGCAGGACTGTACTGGCAGGGATTAACCCATGATTTGTCAAAATTTGCACCTACAGAGTTCCTGATGGGCATCAGGCATTACCAAGGCAATCGCAGTCCCAATGAGGAGGAAAGAGAGCTAAAGGGGTATTCTACCGCCTGGATGCATCACAAGGGTCGTAACAAGCATCATTTTGAGTACTGGGTAGATATTAATCCCCAGACGAAGAAATATTGTCCTGTTCAGATGCCCTATAGGTACTTGGCAGAGATGTTTTGCGACCGAGTAGCTGCCAGTATGGTGTATAAGGGCAAGGACTACGACAATACTGCTCCACTAAAGTATTACCTGAGAGGTCGCGCCAGGGATATGATGCACCCTGTATCTGCGGATCAGTTGGAGGAGTTGTTGACCATACTGAGCCAGGAGGGGGCGGAGGTTGCATTTAAGCGTTTGAGAGAACGGCTGTCCCAGGAGAAAAAGGGTGGCATTGTTAAGTAATGGAAGATTTATGCCAGGGTTCATTTAAACACTATTTGGTGAATATAGACACCTATGTTTTGAGATGGTATAATTCGAGGGATAACTAATTTAGTCATTTTTTGTTTTATGAGGGTTATATGTCAAATAATAACTTAGAGAATAACTACAGCAAGGCAGCTGTTGCCGACAATACCACAGAGATTTCTTTGATGGATATATTTAAGACTATCAAGAATAATATTCTGTGGATTATACTTGTTACACTGATCACAACCCTGCTCTCACTGGTAGTGACCAGATTCTTTATTACTCCTAAATATACAGCGTCTATCATGGTATATGTATACAACGAGAAGGATAGTGGGTACACATCTTCTGATATTACATTGTCTAAGAGTTTGGTTAATACATACGTTGTTATGCTGGAGAGCGACACTATGTTGAATCAGGTTATCAATAGCCTTAACCTTGATATGAATTGCGCTCAGCTCCGCAAGATAATCAGTGCTTCTGCAGTTAACAGCACTGAGGTGTTTAAGATTTATGTTGAGCATCCGGATCCAAGGATTGCCAAGGATATAGCAGATGCATTGGCATTGCTGGCCCCTGACTTTCTGACAGAGAAGGCTCATGCTGGTAGCGTAGAGATAGTTGACTATGCACAGATGCCTGTTACACCCACATCTCCGAGCCTGTCACGCAACATGTTGTTAGGTTTGGTTCTGGGACTGGTCGCATCTGTGGCAGTATTTGTTGTCATCTCTATTTTTGATACCAAGGTCCACGATGAGAGTGATGTTATTAATAAGTTTGACATTCCTGTTTTGGGCGGCGTTCCCAACATGGTAGAGACAGGTAAGGAGGCATAGTATGGGACTTGGATTAATTTCACATTCTGACAAGAAACAGAAACTCAATATCAGCTCCCAGTTTGTGAAGAACTCTCGTAACAAGCTGCTGAACAAGAATACTCCCTTTGCCGTACAGGAGGCATACAGCGCCATCCGTACCAGGCTGTCCTTTACATCTAAGGGAGAGAAGTGTCCCGTATATGTTATTACCAGTTCTAAACCTGGTGAGGGTAAGACATTGAACACCATCAACCTGGCCATCTCTTTGTCAGAAATGGGCAAGAAGGTTTTGGTGGTGGACGGAGATATGCGCAATCCCACATGTCACAAGTTCTTGGACACACGCAGAGAGAATGGCTTGTCAGAGGTTCTTGCAGGCCTTGCAGAGACTGTTAATGTCCGCAAGACTAAGTATAATAACCTCTTCTTTATGCCTGCAGGCAGCATTCCACCGAATCCTGCCGAGCTTTTGGCCTCTCAGAAGATGGATGACCTTATGCAGTTTCTTAAGGATCATTTTGATTATGTTTTGATGGATACACCACCTATTGGGCTGGTATCTGACGCAGCACTTATGTCTGAGGTCTCAACTGGATACATTATTATTGTAAAATGCAACCTATCCAGGACAACGGAGATTCAGGAGTCTATCAATGCTATTGAGAGCGTTGGCGGCAATGTCAGCGGATTCATCCTCAATGGTGTTAGTGGCAAGGGTTCAGAGTACTACAAGAGTAAGGGTGGCTCTTATGGATACCACTACGGCAAGGAGGCCGAGTTCACCATCGGCGAGGAGAAGTGATGCTAATCGATTTTCATAGCCACATTCTGCCAGGTGCAGATCATGGTAGCGACGGAATAACCACTTCCCTCAGGCAATTAGAATTAGCAAAAGAGGCAGGAGTAGACACCGTTGTGGCTACTCCCCATTTTTATCCCCACAAGATGACTCTGGAGTCATTTTTGGCAAGGCGTAGCAGCTGTTATGACAAGCTTATGTCAGAGTACAGAGGACCTGTGGATGTCAAGGTGGGAGCAGAGGTTTTAGTGTGCCGGGGCATGAACCGCATGTCAGGCCTGGAGCAGTTGTGTGTATCAGGCACTAATGTGTTACTATTGGAGATGCCTTCCAGCAATTGGAGTGAAAGTTTGATAGAGACCGTCATAGAGTTAGATGAGGATCCCAGATTTCACGTAGTTATGGCCCACATTGACAGATATGATATGGCCAAGGTAAGGCCACTGATTAATTACGGCATCCATTGCCAGATTAATGCGGAGTCATTGACGAAGGTTTTCTCTCGAAAAAAATACCTGGGGCTTGTCGATGAGGGAGCAGTGGTAGCTATAGGCAGCGACATTCACGGCACGGATATAGGCTACAAGCAGTTTAATGTAGCTAAGAGATACTTGGGCGACAGATTATCTGTTGTCATGGAGAGAACAAGACGATTGATAGGAGTAGATGATGGCAAATAATGTAGCAGAGACAAAATACGAGGCCAAGAGGAGAGAACTTAAGGCGAACTTTTCGAAACAGATTAAGCAGACCTTGCTGATTGCTTTTTTGTGCTGGGCAGCTATTGTTGTGGTAGCCGTCGTACTTAAGGAGCAGCTTGGCGTATTTTCTACCATTGTGATCTCATTCCTGTCCTTTGTAGTTACGGTGGTTTTGACAGGACAGCAGGTTGGTAATATCAAAAAGAGGGAGACAGTACAGATGGAATTGTTGGAGCAGGATGAGCCTTTCCAGCGTTTCACCATTGACTAAAATATGATTTATCCCGGCGCACTTTACGACACAGAGGAATTCATCAGCAAATACACCTGTCCACAAGGACAGCTAGGCTTAAATGTTACAGAGAAATACACAGAGTTTAGACTATGGGCTCCCACGGCTTCGCGTGTGGAGCTTGTTCTCTATCCAACAGGTAATGACTCAGTAGCAGAGGCAAGGGTGGATTTGCATCCTGGAGAACAGGGCACATGGTATCTCAGGCACGAAGGTAACTTGTCAGGCAAGTATTACAATTACGCAATCACCACCTTGTCTGGTACCAAGGAGGCTGTGGATCCATACGCAGTATCCACAGGAGTAAATGGCCGCAGAGGCATGATCCTCAACTTGCGAGAGACAGACCCGGATGGATGGGAGAAAGATGATTTTGTACAGAGCATAGATACCTATTGTGATTCTGTGATATGGGAGGTCCATGTAGCCGACTTTTCTGCAGGTATTGCCAGCGCAAGATATCCGGGCAAGTTCCTGGCCTTTTGCGAAAAGGGCCTTAAGAACTCATATGGCAAGGCCGTTGGCATTGACTACCTCCAGAATTTGGGCATTACCCACGTTCATTTTCAGCCACTGGCAGACTATGGATCTGTAGATGAAACAGGTAAAAAAACACAGTACAACTGGGGATATGATCCTGTTAATTATAATGTTCCAGAGGGTAGTTACTCCACCGACCCGTATCATGGGGAGGTCAGGGTCAGGGAACTAAAGGAGATGGTAATGGCCCTTCACCAGGCAGGTATAGGAGTAGTAATGGACGTGGTATACAACCACACGTATTCCAAGGACTCTTCTCTAAACCGCACGGTGCCGGGATACTATTACAGAAGTACTCAGGCTGGAGCTTTTTCCGACGGCAGTGGGTGTGGCAACGAAACAGCTTCCGACAGGATAATGTTCCGCAAATACATGCTAGATTCCATTTTATACTGGCAGAAGGAATACCATATAGACGGTTTCAGATTTGATTTGATGGCGCTCCATGACCTGGAGACGATTCGCCAGATAGAGCAGGCAGTTCACGCAGTAAACCCCAAGGCGTTGCTGTATGGTGAGGGGTGGACCGGAGGCCTGTCTATGCTGCCAGAGGATGAACGAGCCAGCAGGGAGAACATTGTTAAGATAGATGGCACAGAGGGTGCTGCAGGCTCCGTGGCCATATTTAACGATATCATCAGAGATAGCCTTAAGGGCAATAACTTCAATCTAGGCGAGGCTGGCTTTGTCAACGGCAAACCATGGGACACAGCCAATGGCGTTGTGTTTGGCATGATGGGTGCCACGGATAGCATGGGACAGTTCGAATTTAACACAAATTCAGCTTTGCAAAGCATCAACTACATGAGTTGTCACGATAATCTTACGCTGAGGGATAAGTTGTTTATAACCTGCCCCAAAGCAACCGATGCACAATTGGCTACCATGTGTCGTGTCGGAGCTGTTGCTTTGTTTACAGGTCTTGGAATACCGTTTATGCTTGGCGGCGAGGAAATGCTCCGTTCAAAGGGTGGACATTTTAATAGCTACAATGCCCCTATTGATACGAACATGATCAACTGGGATATACTTAGGACCAACAGCTCTGGATTAAAGTTGTCCGATTACTACAGGGGTTTGATTGCTCTGCGCAGAGGGAATGCGATTTTCAGACAGGATGCCAGTTCCGTAGAACTTCATCACGAGATTTTGAATGGGTATGCTGTCATGGTTGAAATCGCCTACCAGGGCAGGAGGGCAGTGATTATACTTAACCCTCAGGAGAAGTCTTTTGAATACTGTTTGCCAGAGGGAAGCTATGGCCAATATGTATCAAAAGAGAAGGCTCAGGCTACTCCAATGGAACAAGGGATCCAGGGCAGCGTGCTAATTAAACCTATGGCGGGGCAAGTATATATATCGGAGTAATCGTCCATTTTTGTCCTTTACACCTATGTAGATACTGATGTATAATTACAGTACTGTAACTAGACAGAGGAGGACATATAGATGATAAAAGTTATGTACGGTAAAAAGGGTTCCGGCAAGACCAAGTTCTTGGTTGACAGCGCCAACGATTTGTCCAGAGAGAGTGCAGGTTTGGTAGTATTTTTGGACGACAGCGATGATCTCATCCGTAAGCTTCACTACAGGATTAGATTTATCAATGTTTCAGAGTATTCCATTACTTCCACAGATGCATTCTTTGGCTTTATTTGTGGTGTTGTTTCTGTAAACTACGATTTGCAGCACGTGTTTGTCGACGGCCTGACATATATAACTCATGATCAGATGACCAACATGGAGTCATTCTTTGCCTCATTGGAGGAGCTCTCAGAGAAGTATCACATTGATTTCACAATCAGTGCCAATGGTGATGAGACAGCAATTCCTGAGTTCCTTAAAAAGTACATCTAATCAAAGCACAATTTCAGATAGTTAGAGGTCGTTTAGTACGGCCTCTTTTTTCACTTATATGACAAAACTTATAGGGGTAGCACTGTTGGATGTGCTGCGCAGTTATGACAAGGTATATACATACATAGCTCCTGCTGAGGCAGAGAACTTAAGTCTGGACCAATTGGTTGGCAGACTGGTTACTATACCCTTTGGTTCGCGCAATGGGCTGAAACAGGGCGTTGTTATGGAGGCTTCCAGTGTTATGGAGACCAGCCAATACAGGCTCAAGAGAGCCAGGAGCATTAATTTGGATTTGCCTCCCCTTAGCAGTCAGGCGCTGTGTGCTGCCACCTATATGAGAGATAGGTTTTATTGTTCTACAGGAGCTGCCCTCAGATGTTTCTTGCCAGCATATGTTACGTCAGGCTCTGTTTTAAAGACAGAAAAGTTTGCAATACTTACGTCAAAGTGTAGAGAATTAGAATTGTTGACGAGGGAACTGAGGATCAGGAGCCACGGCGCAATCAAGGCTTTGGAGGCGTTGTTGGAGTACGGGGAGTGTTCCCTTGAACAGTTGCGCCTTAGCACAGGCATTACTAGTGCCATGATAAATAAGCTCAAAGCCCTTGGTGTTATTGCAATAGAAGAGAGAATGACAGAGGCAGGACGGAGGCAGGCGCATCCTCAGGAGTTCTGCCTGCAGGTAAAACTATTGCCTCAGCAGATAGTTGCAGCAGATGCCCTATGTAGAGCCATAGATAGAGATCAGCATAGTATGTTGCTACTCCATGGTGTTACGGGTAGCGGCAAGACAGAGGTATACATGGAGGCCATTCGCCACGCCTTATCTCAGGGCAAGGGTGCATTGGTGATAGTTCCAGAGATAGCATTGACGCCTCAGTATCAGAGGAGGTTTGAGGCAGTTTTTGGGGACCAGGTGGCAGTGCTTCACAGTGCCATGACAGAGGCAAGCAGGAGACAAACCTGGATGCAGGTTGCCAATGGTGAAATTAAGATCCTGGTGGGCCCTCGCAGCGCGTTGTTTGCTCCAATAACTAATCCTGGCATCATTGTGGTGGATGAACAACACGATAGTTCGTACCGTTCTGAGACTACTCCCAAATATGATGCCATAATCATGGCAGAACAACTGGCAAGTTTGTACAATATACCTTTGGTGCAGGGATCAGCAACGCCATCTCTAGATACATACAAGCGAGCTACGGACGGAGAGATTACCCTGCTAACAATGGACAAAAGGGCCAATAACAAGCCCATGCCCCAGGTTAATGTGGTGGATATCAGAAAGGACCGCGGCTACCCGGTCAGCGAGTCCTTGCTAGTTGCCATAGGAGACAACATAAGGAGCGGTGGCAAGACCATGATTCTGCTCAACAGGAGAGGATTTTCCACATCTGTCACCTGCGGAGATTGCGGAGTCACACTTAAATGCCCTTCATGTGGAGTCAGACTTAACTGGCATCGTCAGGCTAACAGACTGGTGTGTCACTATTGCGGATTTACCACGAGCATGCCAGACACGTGTTACGCCTGTGGATCTACCAACCTACACCAGAGAGGTGCAGGAATACAGTTTGTAGAGGATTATCTTATGGAGCGTTTTCCACAAACCCCTGTATTCAGGTTGGATTCTGATAGCGTTACATATAAACGAGGTAGAGAGGATATATTGTCGGCCTTCAGACAGTCTCATGCCGGCATCCTGATCGGCACACAGATGATATCTAAGGGCCATGATTTTCCGGATGTTACCCTGGTAGGAGTCTTGGGGATTGATAATATTCTGCAGAGTGAGGGGTATCTGGGACCAGAACAGGCATTCCAGATAATGATGCAGACGGCGGGTAGAGCAGGCAGATCCGAATTGTCGGGTCGAGTCATTATAGAGACGACGGAGCCTGACAATTTTTGCATAAGGGCAGTTCGCAACTACGATTACACCTACTTTTACAGGCAGGAGACCTTGTTGAGACAGAAACTAAATTATCCGCCTTATGGACAGATAGCCTCCTGCAGCTTTATAGGGCCTGATGATAGGGCAACCTATGACAGATGTTTGGCATTTAAGCAGCATGTCCAGGGACAGAGACCTGGTGACATGACCATAGCAGGACCTGCAAGGCCAGTTGTGCCCAAACAGGGTGGAAAGTACAGATGGAAACTGATTATCAAGAGGGCAGAATTGGATCCCCCACTGCATCGGGATTTGATTGAGCTGGTAGAGTGCAACTCATGGGGAGACAAGGGCCTCATTCATATGTCACTTGATTTCAATCCTGACAGCGTGATAAACTAATTTTTCGATCATTGGATTATAGGAGGGTTTTATGGCCATCAGAGAGCTTAGATATGAGGGAGACAGTGTGCTTCGCAAGGTGTGCAAGCCTGTTAAGTCAATCGACCGCAAGCTGATTGATCTTATGCTGGATATGGAGGAGACAATGCACGAGAACGAGGGAGTTGGTTTGGCAGCACCCCAGATAGGCATTTTGCGCAGATGTGTTGTCATTGATCCTCACGATGGCAGCGATACTTTTTATATGATTAATCCTGAGATTACCGCCTCCGAAGGGACGCAGGATTGTGTAGAGGGATGCCTCAGCGTTCCCAACAAGAGGGGCTTGGTACAGCGCCCTTATAAGGTCACATGCAGATACTACGACCTGGAGGGTAATGAGATAGAATTGGACGCAGAGGGCTTTCTGGCTAATATTATCTGCCATGAGTTAGACCATCTGGATGGCACCTTGTACATTGACAAGGCTCGCATGATGTCAGACAAAGAATATGCCGAATATGTTGCAGCACTGAATGCCGAATACGAGGGAGAGGATAATGAGCAATCAGAGGAGTAATTCCACATCCTATAATATAGTGTTTTTTGGCTCTGCTCTCTTTGCAGAGCGTTCTTTTGCTGCCCTGATGGCCAGCAGACACAATGTACTGGCAGTTGTAACACAGCCTGACAGGGCCAAGGGCAGAGGCAACAAGGTGGAGATTTCTCCCCTCAAGCAGATGGCTTTGGACAATGGACTGCCTGTCCTGCAACCTGCCACAGCCAAGGATGAGGCGTTTTTGGTCCAGCTGGAGGCAATAGGGGCAGACCTCTTTGTCACAGCATCCTATGGCAATTTTTTGCCTCAGCGATTGCTGGATATGCCACCCATGGGCACAGTAAACGTCCACGGCTCCTTATTGCCAGACCTTCGCGGAGCGGCTCCCATCCAGTGGTCCATTATTCGCGGCTATAACGAGACTGGTGTTACCACCATGCTGACAGACATCGGTATGGATAGCGGGGACATTTTACTGAGCTGTAGCAGAGAGATACCAGAGAACATGACCTATGGACAGCTATATCATCTGCTGGCGGACGATGGGGCAGCACTGTTGCTCCGCACATTAGATGCCATGGCAGAGGGGACGTTAACTCCTGTCAAGCAGGATCCGTCCCAGGTGACATACGCTCCCATTATCCGCAAACAGGACGGAGCCATCGACTTTGACAAGGGCGCACGTCAGATAGTAAATCAGATTCGCGGTATGAATCCTTCACCAGGAACCTATGCCTATTGTGGCAATTCCAGGCTCAAGATTTGGGAGGCCAGGGTATACGAGGGAGATGTCCCACAGATGACACCAGGCAGTGCTTTTGACGGTAATGACAAGGGACTTTGCGTCGTATGCGGTGATGGAGCAGTTGTCCTCACAGTTATACAGGGAGAAGGGGGCAAGGCCATGCAGGCGACGGATTATCTGCGAGGTCATCCCATTGCCCAGGGCACACAGCTTAAGCCCACCATGGAGAGCGTTCAATAATGAGTAGGAACATATCTACAGCTAGACAGATTGCATTTAATGTGTTAAACGGGGTCTTTTCAAACAAGGCCTATTCTACTCTGTCCCTTAGATATAACGAACAGATGCAGGAGGCGGAGAGAGATGATCGCGCCCTGGCCACAGAGATTGTATATGGCACCATACGCAACCTGATCTACATTGACCATGTCCTGGCCAAATTCATCAGGCGCAAGGTATCAGATATGCCTATCCTCACAATATTGCGAATGAGCACGTACCAACTACTGTTTCTGCAGGGGGTGCCCACATATGCCGTCTGCGACCAGGCAGTCAGGCTGGCAGAGGCCCATGGACATAGCGCGCACAAGGGATTTGTCAATGCTGTTTTGCGGAATATCATCAGGTCCAAGGACAAGCTACAGGCAGAACATGTGGACACAAAGATTGCAGCATCTATTCCAGATCTGGTGTTTAATGCATACACAGACAGCATTCAGAGCATGTACACAGCCAACGGACAACCCATAGACCATGAATTGGCCAGCCAATTGGCAGAAAGGACTGCATTTGCCACCACCTATGCCCAGGAGGTAACCATCAGGGCCAATACACTGCACCAATCTGTGGAGCAGTTCGAACAGGCCATGGATGAATTGGGTATTCAGTACAATGCATTGCCCCTAATGGATGGAGTTTACAGATTAGAAAAGGGCGGGGATGTCCAAACCCTGGCAAATAACATGAAACCAGGAGCATTTGCAGTTCAGGACCCTTCCTCAATGATGCCTACCCTGGTTCTCGACCCCAATCCCGGAGATTTGGTGCTGGACCTATGTTCTGCTCCGGGTTCTAAGACCATGCTTATGGCACAGCAAATGGACAACAGAGGTAAGATAATAGCCTGCGATATACACGACTTCAGGGTCAAATTGGTGGATAATATGGCTAAGCTACAGGGCGTCGACATCGTGGAAACAAGATGTGTTGACGTGTCTAAGGAGCAGCTGGTCCCAGATGGAACGGCCGACTGCATTTTGGCAGATGTGCCTTGTAGTGGGTTGGGCGTAATAGGCAAAAAGCCAGAGATAAAATACACAGTTACTCAACAGGACATAGATAGCAACGCAGAACTTCAGCTGGCCATCCTGGAGAGACAGTGGCCCTGCCTTAGAGAGGGGGGCACATTAGTATATTCTACATGCACCTGTGCTGTTGAGGAGAATTTTCAGGTTATCCGCAAGTTTGTAGAGCGTCATTCAGATTGCCAGACAGTCAGAATCAGGGCATTTTCAGAGATGATGGGCACAGCAGGCAAGAGGGTTAAGCTTAGCCATAAACACCGTGGCATGGTGCAAATTATGCCAGGTCTGTATAATGCAGATGGCTTCTTCGTGGCAAAATTAAGGAGGACCAAGTAACATGGAACTATTAGGCCTTAGCGTTGTGGAGATTCAAGAGGCTATAGCCCCACTTGGACTGCCAAAATTCAGAGCAAAGCAGATATCGGAGTGGATGAGCAGAGGCGTCACAGATTTTGCCAATATGACAAACCTCTCCACAAAGGACAGAGAATTGCTGAGCCAACATCACACGGTTGTGAACTGCACCATTGCCAACCACAGAGTGTCCGCAAAGGATGGCACAGAAAAGTTTCTGTTCCGCTTTGCAGACGGAGCGGTTGCTGAGGGTGTACTTATGCAGTATGAGCATGGCAACAGCGTATGTATTTCCACTCAGTCTGGATGCAAAATGGGATGTGCATTTTGCGCCTCATCCAGAGTGAGTTTTACCAGAGATCTGACGGCAGGAGAGATGGCCTATGAGGTTATCGCCATGGAGGCAGAATCCGGCAAAAGGGTAAGTCACATCGTGCTGATGGGTGTAGGTGAACCGCTGGACAATTATGATAACGTCATGAAATTCCTTAGGTACATCAACAGTGCAGAGGGCAAGAATATCGGAATGAGGAACATATCCCTGTCAACCTGCGGCTTAGTGCCCAAGATATATGACCTTGCCAAGGAACATCTGGGAATAACATTATCCATATCCCTACATGCCCCCGACGACGAAACCAGGTCCAGGATTATGCCCGTCAACCGCAGATACCCTATACGGGAGTTGATGGAGGCTTGCGATCACTATTTCAGAGAAACAGGCAGGAGGATTTCCTACGAGTATGCGCTGATAAGAGATGTGAATGACACAGATCAGAGTTGTGATAAACTCATAGCCTTGTTGAGAGGCAAAACATGTCACGTAAATCTCATTGGACTTAATTATGTAAAAGAATCGCCGCTTTTGCCCAGCGAGAGAATCCGCGCCTTCTGCGATAAATTAAACAGGGCAGGCATCAACGCCACAATCCGCCGTAAACTGGGAGAGGACATTGATGGGGCTTGTGGACAATTGAGAGCTCAGCACACCAAAACGATAAAGGAGTAAATAAATGGCAAAGAAGCAATTCAAGGCCGAGTCCAAGAGACTGCTGGACCTGATGATAAACGCAATATACACACATAAGGAGATTTTCCTGAGGGAGATTATCTCCAATGCCAGCGATGCTTTGGACAAGAGATATTACGCATCCCTTACAGATTCAACAGTGGGCGTATCCAGAGAGGATCTGGGAATAACCATTACCGCTAATAAGGATGCAAGGGTTCTGACTGTCTCAGACAACGGCATTGGCATGAACAAGGAGGAGTTGGAGAACAACCTGGGCGTTATTGCCAAGAGTGGAACCCTCAATTTTAAGCAGCAGTTGGAGGAGGATGCCGACATAAGCGCCATAGGCCAGTTTGGCGTAGGATTTTACTCCGCATTTATGGTTAGCTCTAAGATAACCGTTGTTACCCGCAGGCAGGGTGAGGACGTCGCCTACTGCTGGGAGAGCACTGGCGCAGATGGATACAGCATTACAGAGTGCACCAAGGATTCAATTGGTACTGATGTGATTATGGAGCTCAAGGCAGACACCGAGGAGGAGAATTACTCGGAGTACCTGGACGAATATACTATCCGCAGACTGGTTAAAAAGTTCTCGGACTACATTCGCTACCCCATCCGCAGCACGGTGACAAAGTATGAGCCTAAGGCAGACTCTACTCCTGACAATCCAGAGTATGACACTGCCCAGTCCCTGGAGGTCCTCAACAGCATGGTTCCACTGTGGAAGCGCCCCAAGAGCGAGATTTCCCAGGAGGATTATGACACCTTCTACAGGTCCAACTTCATGGATTATCAGGCTCCACATAAGGTAATCCACATGTCCGTGGAGGGTCAGGTAACATTTACAGCACTGCTGTTTATCCCATCCCAATTGCCCTACGACTTTTATATGAAGGATTTTGAAAAGGGACTTAAGCTGTACTCCAATGGCGTATTGATCATGGATAAGTGTGGAGACGTTTTGCCCGATGCATTTCGCTTTGTCCGTGGTTTGGTAGACTCTCCGGATCTGTCCCTCAATATTTCCAGGGAAATGCTGCAGCACGACAGACAGCTGAAAATTATTGCCAAGAGCATCGAGCGCAAGATCAAGGCAGAACTTAGCAAGATGCAGTCCGAGGATCGCCAGGAGTACGAAAAGTTCTATGCCACCTTTGGCAAGTCCTTAAAGTATCAGATGGCATCAGGGTTCAATCCCCAGGCAAAGGAGTTAGAGGACCTGATTATGTTCCCATCCTCTGGGGAGAAAAAGCTGGCAACCCTGGCAGAATACGTGGAGAAGATGCCCGAGGAGCAGTCCTACATCTATTACGCCACGGGAGATTCAGTGGCTGCCATGGACAGATTGCCCCAGGCCGAACTTTTGGCAGACAAGGGCTACGAATTCCTGTATTTCACAGAGGAGGTCGACGAGTTTGTGGCACGCACTCTGGACAAATACAAGGACAAGGAGTTCCGCTCAGTTAACAACGACGATCTGGGCATCTCTGTGGAGGACAAGGACTTGTCGGAGGATGAAAAGACAGCTCAGGGAGGCGTAGTAAACTTCGTCAAGGAGACATTGGGAGATCTGGTCAGCCAGGTAATTATCTCAAAGAAGCTCAAGTCCCATGCAGTATGTCTGTCTGCGGGAGAGGGAGTATCCTTTGAGATGGAGCGCTATTTTAAGCAGGCCCAGCCGGACAGCCAGATCAAGGCCGAGCGCATATTGGAGCTCAACCCCGAGCACCCCGTATTCCATAAACTCAGTGCCACTATGATGAGCGACCCGGTAAAGGCAGGGGAGTACGCCAGAATTCTGTTGGTGCAGGCTCAGTTAATGGCAGGTATCA